>JBHORE010000069.1:0-47923 GCA_042408415.1 Thermobaculum sp. | reverse complement strand
TATCAGCATTTCCATAGCTATTGCAAAGGAAAACACTAAAGCCTCGGGAGCTGGTAACATCTTCAACACCTCTCATCATAGAAGTGGTGAAGACACCTTCTAGATCATCCGTAATCAAGCCTATAGTTAGAGTACGCCTCGACTTGAGACTACGTGCTATGCTGTTAGGCCTGAAGTCCAACTTGGCAACCGCGCTCATTACCCTCTGCCTGGACTCCTGACTGACATGAGGTGCATCATTTAGCACCTTGGAAACAGTAGCTGGTGACACACCAGCCAGCTTAGCTACATCGCGTATGGTGATCCTTTGGGGCCTCTTCTGCAATGTGTTGTTCTTATCACTCATATGCAAGACCTACTAAATTTCATTGAGATTGAATTATATTATCTCTTACGTTATTTGTTGCTATTCGCTATCATAGTTTATCATTTATGAATCGTTTTATGAAAAAACCAGATATTACTACAATTCTAAGATAATTACTTATATAGAACGATTTAGGAAATAGGCCTATGTATGTAAACAACCTTAGCTACAATCCAAAAGATCCCCTGCTCCCTCTGCCAGGCAACACCGATATCAGGTGGGGGATCCAAGTATTTACCACTCGCAACCTTTATGCCCTCGCACCAGACAGAATCAAGCTGCATAAAGCACCAAGCTCAATAAGGATTGAGTGTCATGAACTTAGTTGGGCAGGTCAACAACAAAGATCCAAAGGCAGTGTAAACGCTAGCGTTTGTCTGCAGGACGGCGCATACTCATGGTCAATAGAGGTATGGCACCAAGAACCAGTAAAAGCCGTGAAACTATTGCTGCATAACCTTCCGGAAGAAGCACTGAAGGCTGGTTTTTGGCATCCAACATCGCCACCAGGCGAAGCTCAGAAGTCTTCAACAGACATGCCTATTCGATGGAGATACCCATGGCCAGAATGGCTCACGCCTTGGGCATGTGTAGGAGAATATAGCAAAGCAATTTGTATCAGCATTAGGGATCCCGAAGTCCGAGCCAAGCGTTTCTATGTGCACAGACCTCCATACCTAGACTATCCAGAGGTTGAAGTGATATGTGAGGAAGATGCACGTAGATGGGATACGCACTTTTCCACGCCAGAAATAAGGATGAGAAGCGCTAACAGTTTCGATGAAATCAAAGAAGATTTTGAGTTGCACCTGCGGTTCTTGGAAGAGAAATATGGGCTGCAGAGGTGGGAGATAAGACAAGACGTACCTGAATGGATGCACGACATTAAGCTAGTGATCAACCTCCATGGTCAGCATTGGACCGGATACGTATTCAACACTTTCCCAAAGATGGCAGACGCGCTAGAGGAGATAACTAAGCACATCCCTGGGAAAAACGTTCTGTGCTACATTCCTGGCTGGGAAGGAAGATATTATTTTCAATACCCTTATTATTCTCCTGGGGAGGCTCTCGGTGGTGAAAAAGAGTTCGCAAGACTCGTCTCTAAGGCTCACCAGCTGGGAGTGAAAATAATGCCCATGTTTGGAGCCAACGGTGCCAACGCACAACTTTACGAGCGTTGGCAAGAGGCTGCTTTCCTCAACAGGACCGGTCGTGTAGTAAGACTGATAAATGCTCCTGATTGGGATACAGATCGATTCGGTGAGGACGATCAGGTATTCCTCAATCCTGGAGAGCCAATATTCCGAGAACACCTTTTGCAGCAAATATCCCAGATAGTAGAGAAATTTGAAGTGGACGGAGTATTTCTAGACACCTCAGCATGCTGGTTCAACGATCCAAGGTACAACCTTTACGAAGGATATAAGCAATTAGTTGAGTCGCTGAGAGCACGATTTCCTAATTTATTGGTAGCTGGAGAGGGTTGGTACGATGCGTTACTAGCTCTGTTCCCAGTGAACCAAAGTTGGCTGGGAATATACAGAGGTTATAGATTTCATGAACTACTTACAAGATACTCAAGGGCTCTAGGACACTTAGCACAAGGCGCACCAGGCACAGGTAGTACTGGCGTACATGAGGGAGGTTTCTATCCCTCTGTATATAAGCAACCAGCTTTTGGTCATATACCTTGCCTAACTGTAGCCGATGATACTCTAGAGAAGTACTCCGAACTAGTAGCTCAGATATGTAAGGCGGCCCTAGGGATGGCTCAATGGCCGGACGAATAGAAATAAATTATGGAAGGGTAACCTCATGGATAAGATAAGCAAGGTCGTAGTTGATACCTCCAATAGTCAGCATGCCAAACTCCGACCTGTACCAATAGACAGCACAAAACTACAACAGGGCTTTTGGCAGGAAAAACTAAAGGTCATCAAGGCAGTTACTATCCCAACGCAATATGAGCAGATAGAAGCCACCGGAAGATTGGATAACTTTAGAAGGGTAGCTGGTAAAAAGCATGTGCCTTTCCAGGGCAGATATTACAATGATTCGGATGTATACAAGTGGATGGAAGCGGTAAGTTGGTCCCTGGCATACGATTATGATCCCAACTTGGACTCATTGCTGGATCGAGTAATAGAAGACGTAGCAGGAGCCCAATGGCCAGATGGTTATATAAACACCTATTTTTCGCTAGAGCGCGCAGATCAGAGATGGACGAACTTCGACTTGCATGAGATGTACTGCGGAGGGCACCTCATGCAAGCAGCAGTGGCTCACTACCGTGCCACAGGAAAGAGATCCCTATTAGACGTTGCTATCAGGTTTGCGGACCATCTTTGTGATACTTTCGGGCCTTCATCTAAGTATGGAAGAGATGGAACTGATGGTCATCCGGAAATCGAGATGGCGCTCGTTGAGCTATACAGAACCACCGGCAACAATCGTTACCTAGAGCAAGCCAAGTATTTCGTGGACGTACGTGGTCATGGTATGTTGGGGAGTGCTTATGGTCATATGGGATCAGAGTATCATCAAGACCACAAACCTTTCAGGGAGATGAGGGAGATAGTTGGACATGCAGTTCGAGCTCTTTATCTTAACTGCGGGTCTACCGACATAGAGTTGGAGCAGCATGATGAAGGGATTAGGGAGTCGCTGCATGCTTTATGGGAAGACATGACCACCCGCAAAATGTACGTGACAGGCGGATTAGGCTCTCGTTACGAAGGTGAATCCTTCGGACTACCATATGAGTTACCTAATGCCAGGGCTTACTGTGAAACATGTGCAGCTATTGCAAGCATCATGTGGAACTGGAGACTACTACTGCTTGAAGGGGACCCCAAATATGCTGATCTAATAGAACATACCATATACAATGCGGTGCTGCCAGGTATAGCTCAAAGTGGAGACAAATACTTCTACGAGAACCCATTGGCAGACTACTATGCTCTACATACTAGATCTGAATGGTTTGATTGTGCTTGTTGTCCTCCCAACATAGCTAGACTTATAGCTTCATTACCAGGTTACTTGTACTCGACATCTAATAAGGCAGTTTGGATACACCAATACGTACCAAGCATTAACCGTGTGCAGATTGAAGGTGAAGACGAATTAGAATTTGCCGTGGAAACAAACTATCCTTGGGAGGATGAAATCAGAATAAAGATACTAACTGATATACACTGCACTTTGAATCTGAGGATACCCTCTTGGAGCCAGAATGCGGAACTAACTCTCCCCAATAATGAGCAGCTACAAACGCCTGGAGGAAATTACTTTACTATAGAAAGGTATTGGAAGGCGGAGGATTTGCTCACTCTCAGGTTAGACCTCTCCCCCCAAAGGATGTATGCACACCCATACGTGGATGAGGATCTACAGAAGGTAGTTTTTATGAGAGGCCCGATAGTGTTCTGTTTTGAAGACATCGACAACAAGGGCTTAGACCCCAGAGATGTATTGATACCAGAAGATGCTCAGGTTATAGATTCCCCTCACAACTATTTTCAAGGTGTTAGGGCACTGCATGTGCAGGGTATGCAAAGACGCCTGATACGACCTCAGACTCTCTACTCTAGAGAGATTTATAAATATGAAGCCGTTCCACAGGAATACGTATTAATTCCCTACTTCCTGTGGAACAACAGAGGAAAGAGCCGAATGTCCGTTTGGTTAAATAGAATCTAGGATATATGGTTGTAACCAGTTCATATAGAAACCCACCTCAAGGATTGATTCGGAGTGAATTCAACTCCTAAAGCTGCTAGGATACGAATCCAACGAACTCATTATCCGTATCGGCTACGGCGTTATATCTTGCAGCGTAGGCTGCCACTTGAGCTCGGTTCTTGAGGTGTAGTTTGCTCAGTATATTCCTGAAGTGAAATTTTACAGTATGCTCAGTCACTCCAAGCTTCTCCGCCAGATCACGCGTCGAGCTAACACCATGTACTAGTAATGACAATATTTCCTTCTCGCGAGACGTCAGCAAAGCAAAAGGTTCATTCTTAGAATAGTACCTGGTTGTTAGTTCACTTACCAGCTTACGGGCTAGATCAGGAGTAAAGGTAATCTCCCCATGTATTACTCTTCTTAGAACATATATGAACCTAGCATAATCGACCTCTTTAGTAATGTACCCTCTAGCTCCCACCCTCAGGGCATCGAAGACAAGCAGTACATCCTTATCCTCAGCTAATACCACGATCCGCACTTCCGGAGCTTTGGAGCTAATCCTCTCTATAATTGATGTAGAGCGCAACCTGGCTTCGGCAACATCCATCAATAGTAGATCAGGTCTAACAGCAATTACCCTCTCAACCAGTGTATTTATGTCATCTAGCTCTTCAACAACATCAAAATCTTCCATTACGAGCATATTTCTCAAGCACTGCCGAAAAAGTGTGTGAGTATCAAAGAGCATAACCTTAATACGTGACATTTCTCCTCCCGAATTGATGGTAAAATCATGCACCTCTAGAATTGAAATATCAGAAACCCCAAAATAGTTTGTTTCAATAAGAAATCTTTTACCATGAATTTGCCTTGACATCCATACACAATTACCAACACTTTTCCCCACACAAATACTGGAACATTCTCTAGCAGATAAGGAGATTAACTGTTATTCTATGTTTATCGGCCGATAAGACCATCCTTCGTAGCGGACGTATAAGGTGGGGAGAAGTAACAAGTTATGGAATCCGATCCAGAACCCTTCGGGAGCCTCCTCAGAAGTTTCCGGATAAGGAATAAGCTCACACAGGAAGAACTAGCGGAGAAGTCAAACCTTAGTGTGAGAGCTATAAGCGACTTGGAGCGAGGTGTCAAGCTAACTCCCAGGCGCGACACTATAGAGCTTCTGGCTCAGGCATTGAACCTTACAAAGGAAGAAAGAGCTAGATTTGAGCAGTCCGCAAGAGCTCGTAGATATACGGGGCAGAAAGTACTAATAGGTCGACTGATGCCTATCTCCCTGACTCCCTTTGTAGGTCGAGAAAAAGAAATAAAAGATATCATAGATATACTTCAAAAGCCCTATGTAAGATTGTTGACACTAACAGGGCCGGGAGGTACTGGCAAGACCCGCATTGCAATGGAGTTAGTTAAACGTTTGGATGATACGCTCTTGGAGGGGATATATTTAGTCCCTCTAGCTCCCGTAATGGACCCAGAATTGGTACCGCACGTGATAGCTAGAACCCTAGAAGTGGACGAGGGCATCACTACTAACGTGCTTAGCAATATTGTTGGGTTCATACAGGATAAAAAACTACTTATGGTCTTAGATAACTTTGAGCATCTCGTACCCCAAGCCTCCTTTGTTGCTGATCTTATTGCCAATGCTCCGAACCTAAAAGTTATAGTCACTAGCAGAGCTCCGCTACAAATTTATGGTGAGAATCTCTACACCGTACCTCCAATGACTTTACCTTCGTCTCCGAACATCACATCGTCAGAAGCGATGAAATATGAGAGCGTCAACTTATTCATCCAGCGAGCCAACGCTATAATTCCTAACTTCCAGTTAAACGACAACAACGTGTCTACCATAGTTGAGATATGTCGCAGGGTAGATGGTTTGCCTCTAGCTATAGAATTAGCAGCATCCAGAATAAATGTGTTGACCCCATCAGCTCTTCTTGAGAGACTACGCGAGCCCATGAAAGTACTTACAAAAGGAGCTCAAGATTCTCCCCCTAGGCATCAGGCACTAAAGAACACAATTGATTGGAGCTACGAACTACTTAGTCCAAGTGAGCGCAAGTTATTTGCGCGCCTAAGCGTGTTCACTGGTGGTAGATCCTTGGAAGCCATAGAGCGGATTTGTTTACTGAGCGAAGATGAGTTCAACGAACCAATAATAGATATGATCGAATCACTAGTTCAACAAAGTCTACTTCGCAGAGATGAGAGCTTCTCAGGTCAGCCAAGGTTCTACATGTTGGAGACTATTCATGAGTATGCCCGACTGAAGCTTGAAGAATATGATGAAGGTGAACTGCTGCGTCAGAGGCACTTAACGTATTTCTACGATTTATCTATTAGGGCTAGATATGAGCTTGAAGCGGGAATAAATCAGGAATACTGGGTGAAGATCCTCGACGAGGAAATAGGCAACTTGAGAAGTGCTCTATCTTGGTCAACGGATAATTCACCAGAAACAGCACTGACATTAGCTGCTAACCTTTGGCGTTTCTGGCAAATAAGAGGTTATCTTTCAGAGGGCAGTCGTTGGTTAGATGAGGCTTTGAAGGCCGCGGATAATGCTCAAGACGAGATTAAAGCTGAGGCTCTGCATGGCCTAGGAGTACTGGCACATGGACAGGGTGACTACAACTCTGCGGATAAGTACTACCAGCAGAGTTTACAAATATTTGAGTCAACTCAAAATAAGGAAGGCATATCTCATCTCCTTCACGCCCTTGGAACACTAGCCTGGATGAGAGGTGAGCTCGACAAGGCAGAAGATCTCTTCAATCGTAGCTTAGAGATTCGTAAGCAGTTGGGTGATCCCAGACAAATAGCCGTAGCATTGAATAACTACGGATACATAGCCCTACTCAAGGGCAAACTTGATACCGCAGAAGCCATGTGTGCTGAGAGTCTAGTCCTGAGCATAACCAACAGAGACTCGTGGTGCACAGCACTATCCCTCAGCAACTTGGGCAGAATATATCTAGAAAAGGGAGAGATAAAACCTGCTATTGATAGTCTGCTCGAGGGTATCAGGTTATTGGAAGAATTGGGAGACAAAAGAGACTTGGCGATTGCACTCACAAACTTGGCTTGTTGTTATATGGTAGTAGATAAATCTATCGAAGCCAAGGTCCATTTATCCAGAGCTCTTCAGACGCTACTTGAACTTGGGAACAAACTAGATATTGCATATTGCATCGAGACTACTGCCCAACTTGCCATCACAAACGGAGAGATTGACATTGGTGCCGATATGGCAAGCACGGCTGAATACCTGCGTAGATCTATAGGATATGAGCTACCCCCTATAGAGGAAGAGAGACATAAAAGATACGTGTTGGAGTTGATACCTCTGGAATCGCCAGAAATGGCCAACTCCAGAGGTATCAAGCATGCTATTTACTGGGAAAAAGAAATCAGTAAGTTTCTGGAATGGCTGAACTCAGGATGACCTGCGGTAGAAGCTAAACGACCTCGTAGCAAATATTCCACATATTAGTGAAAAGACAAGCAAAAGTAGAGCTCTGCCCCAAACACCATCCCAGTTGGCACCCATAAGAGCATCCCTAGCCCCGTCAACTGCCCAGTTAACTGGGTTCAACTTAGCTATACTTCTTATCCAGCTTGGCATTAGAGCAGCAGACATAAAAGCAGTCGACAAGAAAGTTAAAGGTAAGCCAAAGAAATTTATTACCGCTATGAGCGTCTCTTCTCTCTTAGTGAGTAGCGCTATACCATTAGAGAGAGCCGATAGCCCTGAAGCAAGTAATCCTCCTAACACAATCAATGCCAACACTCCCAAGAACCCTCCTGGAAATCTGGCTCCAAGCAGGAACCCCACAAGCAATATAATAATGCCTTGGAAAAGCACTGTAAGGGCAGAGTGTAGGACACGAGCTGTGATTAATGCCCCTCTGTTTACTGGAGTAGCCAAGAGCCTGTCCATGACACCATCGTTGAGGTCTTGGATTATCCCCATCCCTGCCCAGGCAGACCCAAACATAGATGTCATGATCACTACTCCTGGGGTAAGAAACTGGATGTACGAAGAGCTACCAAAACCAGGGAGCTCTACTACCCTTCTAAATAATTGACCATATAGAGTCAACCATACTACAGGTTGGACAAGCGTTACAAAAATCCATATTGGAATGCGTAAAGTAGTCATCACATGTCTAATGAGCAGACGAAAGGTATCATTTATAAAGTTCATAGGTCATTCTCCTAAAGGGATTTGATCGTGTCGGCGCCTTCCAGCGTCCCTTCTGCAACGAAACGATGGCCAGTATGATACAGATAGACATCATCTAGGGATGGTCTGCTTAAAGCTACAGATCTTACCGAAATTCCTGATCCCTCAAGAGCAGTTACTATAGCGGGGATAGCAGTAGCTCCGTTCTCCACCCTGGCGACTAAGGCATGGTCAGTGACAATGATGTCTATAACCTGTGGCAGCAGCTTGAGACGTTCATTAGCTTCATCCACATGTCCCTCAATCTCCACAGTTACCCTATCTCCACGAATCCCTGCCTTCAGATCAGAGGGGGAACCTTCTGCTACAACTACTCCGTGATCAACTATGGCCAACCTATCACAGAGATAATCCGCTTCATCCAGGTAGTGAGTTGTCAATAGCACGGATATGTTTTGTTCCCTCTTCAATCTAAGTAAGTCCTGCCACAACGCAGATCGAGTTTCAGGGTCAAGACCAGTGGTAGGTTCATCTAGGAAAAGTACGCTTGGGTTATGTACCAGCCCCATCGCTATATCAAGTCGTCGCTTCATACCTCCTGAGTAAGTCTGCACAAGTCTGTCTGCAGCTTCTGATAGACCAACCCATTCAAGTAGTTCGTTCACTCTATGCTTCAGTTGTGATTTAGGAACCCTTTGCAGGTGCCCCTGTAGCATCAGATTTTCTCTGCCAGTCGCGTACTTATCTACCCCAGATGACTGAGCTACATACCCTATCTTGCTTCTGACGCGCTGCGGCTCTAGCACCACATCATGGCCAGCCACCAATGCTTTACCAGAGTCAGGTTTGGTCAAGGTAGCTAGTATCCTAACTGTCGTGCTCTTACCGGCACCATTAGGTCCCAATAGGCCGAATATCTCTCCTTGTTTTACATAGAAGGATACTCCCTTGACTGCTTGCACCCCGTTCCTGTAAGTCTTCTTTAACTGTTCAGCTACAATAGCCTCCATGGCTACTTCCCCTCCCTATCATGTATTAGCGATTGCCTGTGCCAAGATCTCCATGGCTCTATTCCCTCAAGCTTGCCCTCCTTTATGTCTTTATATATCCCTTCTAACCAATTAAGCTCAGCTTCCTTCAGAGCAATCTCATACTCCAGCTCCAATATGAATAACCTCTCCAATCCTTGTTTTCTGAGTACCTTCTCTTGGGTTTTCATTGCCTGGACTATATCTCTGAGCCGGTCTATGCGCTTCGCAATGAGTCCTAATGCCCTCTCAGGTGACAATGTAGCTATAAATGACAGTCCGGCACCCAATTGCGTGTACTCTTTGACGGGGTTGGCCAAAAGATCTTCCAGCCAAGAGTAGAAGTAGTTCTTCCCAGCACTAGTGATTGCATATACAGTACGCTCTGGTCTGTTACCCTCCCTCTCTTTCTCGATAGGCTCTATAAATCCAAGAGAGTGCAACTTATCCACAACTGTGTAGAGCGAGCCATAACGTATCTTAATGCTTTCGTGCTTATGCCACTCCCTTAAGGTAGAAGCTATGTCGTAGGGATGCATAGGACGGACCAATAACACCCCTAAGACGGCTAGGCCTAATGGATTAGAAATCAACTTCTCAGCTCCCATATACGTATACGAATATACTATGGCGTATATATCTTGTCAAGGATTTGTTTGAGTTTTCAGAAATAGACAGATACACTTTTACGAGAATATATGCTCATGCTCGCATCCTCGTACCACACAAGAATAATTACGCACATACTGTTAATCCTGCTGGTTAGCTTTATGGTGCCGGCTATTAACATGGTCTGGCAGTTAGGAGGGCATGCGACTCTAGAACAAGCTGAGCTACATGATCAAGCTATAGCTGAAGGTCGATTCATGCACCATCACGTGCAAGAAATAAATCACCATAGCATCTCTGATGATTCAATAAGCGATTTGTATATTCCCGAACAACAGGTAAAGTCGATACTTAGTAGCGTTGTCTTCACAGGGGATAATCTATCAGCTCACATAATTTACGCAGACTTACCGATAGACAAAGGCAAATGTCCTCTATCAGCTAGTAAACAAATAGCACCTACTCAGAATCATGTCATACCTGATCATTATCCTCCTAGGAAAACCCCTAGAGCTTGAAAGAACGTAATCTAGATAAAAACTAGGAGGATCAATCATGTCACGTGTAATGCTAACCCTTAGGGTATTTGCATCTATTCTCCTGATAGTCCTGTTTATGTCAGGAGTAGCCGGAGCACACGAACACCGGCAGGTAGGGAAATACGAGTTAGTTGTAGGTTTTCAGAATGAACCTGCCTATGTAGGAGAACCGAATGGTATCTGGATACAGGTAACTGAATCGACAGGCCATGGGAATCAATCTAATAATCAAGAATCCGATGAGCACGAAGAGACTGGCAAGCCTATAGAGGGTCTTGAAAAAACTTTAAAGGCAGAGGTTATTCAAGGTAGTAGCCGCATGCAAGTGCCCCTGAGCCCTGCATGGAATCAGCCAGGTGTTTATGTAGGGAATTTTATACCAACTGTAGCTGGGGATTATAAGTTTCACTTCACAGGATCAATCAACGGACAAAATATAGACGAAACATTTGAAAGTGGCCCCAACCGATTCAGCCCTGTGGAAGATGTCGCGGCTTTACAGTTCCCTGTTAAAATTGGTAACCCTTCTCAGATCAGCTCGGAGATAGATGAAGCTCGATCTACAGCAAATCAGTCCAGGATCCTAGGTGTTGCAGGGCTGGTGATTGGTGCTATAGGGCTAGCCACCGGGTTAACTGCCCTGGCCAGCAGAAGGAGATACAAGGTCTAAAAGGAAGATTAGGTCGCTAGTAGGAGGCAGCTGCGCTGCCTCCTACTAAGGAGCTTGCTATGCGAAGATATATATTATTTATAGTTCTAATAATGCTCGTTTGGTTTCTAACTTTGCATCCTAATCCTGCAGAGGCACATGCTTCCCTAGAAAGATCGGACCCACCCGCTTATGCATCTCTCAGTTCAGCCCCCGCTAGGGTAAGATTGTGGTTCGCAGAGCCCGTCGAGCCCAAATTTACCTCGATAGAAATCTATGACTCGTTAGGTCGAAGAGTAGACTATGGAGATCTCAGGATAGAGGATGATGGAAAGGTAGTAAGCGTAGGGCTAAGAAAAGACGCCAATGGAGTGCTCACTGTAGAGTGGTCAAATGTATCTAAAGTGGATGGGCATGGAATATCAGGTTCTTTTGTCTTTGGCATAGGCACCCGCAGTATTCCCCAGCAGGAAAACACATCACAGCGACCTAATACTAGTTTCAAGTTTGTATTTGCATCAACCATAGTAAGGTTTCTGAACTTCCTTTTCATGGCAATCGCCCTAGGAGGCTTGATCTTCCAGCTAGTAGTTGTAAATCATGTCAGCAAGCTAAGTAGCAGTAAGCATCTATCAGCACCTATCAATCAGGTAGTCAGATTGTCCACCTTTGCGCTTCTTTTAGTCAGCCTAATGATATGGCCACTGGAGGTATGGGCTTCTGGAGAGGTTAAGCTGTCCAGCATGGGCAACATTCTGGATACAAGGTTAGGGCTGATATGGTTGATACGACTGATACTAGTGATTCTAAGCGTATCGATATTAACGATTGTTCCAAACAACGAATACACTTCATGGATAGCTGTGTTCACCAACTTAGGAGTAGTGCTTACTACATCACTCATCAGTCATAGTGCGTCATCTATATCATCCCTCATCAATGATTACCTTCACCTTACTGCGATGGCTATATGGGTAGGTGGTTTGCTTTGCTTCATCCTGCTGTTGTCTAGGTCGACCGAGCCAACTAGGGATGAGCAAGCTATATTTCAGATACTGCCTGCCTTCTCGAGAATAGCTATAACGTGTGTAGCAGTATTGGCAGCCACTGGCATCTATTCGGCTTTCATACATATACGTTATATGAATGCGTTGACTGGAACCATCTACGGATTATTAGTACTAAGCAAAGCTATACTCCTATTACCTGCATTGATGATCGCAGCAGGAAACCTATATATAGGTAGTAAGAGATTACAGCAAGCAGTAAAAAGACTCCCGTGGTTTCCAATAAACACTCGGCAACTACTATTATCCACCCGGGTAGAAGGGCTAATTATCATAGTTATACTGCTGACTACTGGCGTCTTGACAACCCTATCACCACCTGTTTCTGGTCAAAGATCGAACGCGGCTTTCTATGCAGAGACCAAAGCAGATTCGGCAACAATATCACTTAGCGTAGATCCAGCTTTTGCGGGTGTTGCTAACAGTATAGATATAGAACTCAGCAAAGGTGGTTTACCAATTTCAAACGCTAGTGAGGTACTAGTTAGATTTAGCAATCCTGGTGAGGGCATATCTCAAAGCGAGGCTAAGGCTAGAAATGTCGGAAACGGTCATTACACTCTCTACGGCCCCTACTTTGGGATAGCTGGGGACTGGGAGGTTCAGATAGTAGCGCATATACCAGGTAAGGCAGATGCAAACAGCACTTTCCTAGTACCAATAGATCCGATACGGGTTATAACACAAGATGGTACAACAGTCTCTCTTGATACCGAGCCTAGATGGATATATCTAGGAGAAACAAACCGTTTTAGGATAGCTGTAAGCAACAGCAGGTCTGGAGCCCCTGTAGCCGATGCCCAGATCAAGATGGCATTCCTGATGCCTGCACACGGGCATTTCCTGGATGTGTTTGTCAGTCGACAAAGCCCAGGGGTGTTTGTAACTGGTGATGTCGAAATGCCTATGGCCGGAGAATGGGTAGCCGAGATTCAAGTTTCTATTCCTGGACAACGTGTAAAGACCTACCAAATACAACTCCTAGTACACACAAGGCAACAATAGAGCTATGTTCAAAAGAATAAAGCTGAGAGCTACATGCCTAATATTTATAGTGTCAACTTTAATATTCATCGGTTGCATCGAGAAAGGTAATCAATTTGGTGGTAACCCTCAAGCTGCTCAAGCATATAGTCCTGAGGGTAGGGCCTATACTGCAGATAGCACATCCAACACAATAAGCGTCATAGATATAGCTCTCCAAAAAAGGATCGATGTAATCAAGACTGGATCACAGCCTCATCATCTGGCGATAAGGCCCAAAAGCCGTGAATTATGGGTTACTTTGTATGGTGCAGATTACGTGCAGATCTTTGATCTCACAAACCATAGTTATATTGGGAAGGTAGATGTGGGAGCATCTTCAGATGACATTAGCTTTTCATCAGATGGACAGATCGCATATATATCGCTAGGCACGTCTAACAGAGTAGCTATAGTAGACTGCAGCTCGAGGAAGTTATTAAAGACGATTTTAGTAGGGAAAGCACCTCATGGCATTAAAGTCAATTCAGACGGTAAAGAGGCGTATGTAACAAGCACCGAGGAAAACAAGGTAATAGTCCTAAGCTTAATTAGTAAGAAGGTATCTAAGTACATAAGGGTGGGGACAAATCCTTATGAAGTATTGTTTACTTCAGATGATACTGCAGTAGTCACGAATCTTTTAGATAACACCTTATCAATCATACGTCAGGGTAAGGCAGAAGCATTGGTCAAAGTAGGGCAACAACCATCTATGATGGCCTTGTCGCAAGGTGGTAAGTTACTGCTGGTAGCGAATATCGGTAGTTCGGATGTGTCGTTCATAGATACCAATAGTTGGAAGGAGATAAAGAGGGTACCCACAGGGCTTAGATCTCACGGTATAGCTACTATAGACAACAAAGCCCTAGTAACTAATATGGGTGATGGATCGGTATCGATAATAGACATACCTTCATCCAAGATAATTGGTAAAGTACAGGTTGGTGAACAACCCAACGGCATAGCTGTAATCAAATAAAATCCAGTATTAAAATGGCAAAGTATTCCAGATTAGCTATTGTGGCAGCTACTATATTCATATTGACCTTGGCCCTACCACTAACCCTCAGATTGCTCTCGCCTTCCATTGTTAGGCCGCCTGAGGGACTCGTATTTATTTCAGGCAACTCCCTAATGACTATTGCTCAGGATGGAAGTACACAAAAGCTAGCAGAGATGCCTCCTACTGGTTCTATAAACAATCCGGCTGCGTCACCTGACGGGAAGTATGTAGTGTTCTCTTTTTCTTACGGAACATACGGGCAAAGAGACTGGGGTGCTGATCTTTATCTACTGCAAATAAGTCGAAGCCCAAGCTCCCAAAGCAAACCAAAGATGATTTTGAGACATGAAAGAAGCGGAGATGTGATAAAGTCAGCTTCTTGGAAACAGGATGGTCGACAATTACTGGTGTCCTATGATAAAGCTACCTACGACAAGGACGGCAACTACAGAGGAACTAAATCTTATGTAAAACTACTCGATCTAGATACACGACGAACCAATACTCTCCTAGCAAACGCAACTGATGCTGTGTGGTCACATAAAGGTGACAAGATAGCCTACGTGAAAATTGATCGGAGTGGTAAGCAGTCACTGTGGTTGCTAGAACTTGCAAGCCATCGTTCTAAGCGGATAACGGAGGACTCATTGACATTGATCAGTAACCCCAGGTTCTCACCAGATGGGCAGCTACTAGCTTTCGCAGCATCTCAGGGTTGGCCATCCCAATCCAGGGTGATCAAAAGAAGCTTAGGATTTGTCCCGGTTGCTAAAGCTCACGTTATTCCATGGGACTTGTGGATATGGGATGGGGAAGGAGAACCAAGAAGGCTTACCACTATAGGCCAGGATCTGATATCCGAAATATGGCTTCCCGACAACCAAACCCTATTCTTTATCACAGATCTAGGAGCTTATCAGATAAATGCTGGAGGACAGGACCTAAGGAAAATAAAACTTAGAGCTACTCCCCGGGGAATAACTTATATAAGCAATCCAAACGAGTAGTTGCCTGAAAGCCCTTAGTTCCATCAACTGGAGCTATCGCTTCTCTCCTCTTTTAGATCCCCTATCCTTGTCAAGTACAAAGCTATAGCGACGGCCAGTATAACCCCCGCGTTCACACCGAGATCTATCATAAGCCGGTTGAACCTCTCCTGATTTATCTCCTGGGTAAGAGCTACCTCGGCACCTACTGTGAGGATACGTCTAGTAGCAGATATTGAAGCAATAACTAGAAAGGGATGCAAAGACAGCACATGTTTTTGCAGCACATCGACGACTGTTCGGAGTATTTCTAAGATTATCACTACTAGTAAAAGGTCATTGACGAGGGTAATCAGAGCATGGGCAAAGCCATCCTCTCTCAAGCCCAACATAAATATTACTAGGCTGTACCCCAGGGCACCAACAGCACATAAAAGGAACATCACACCAGTTACTACATATACATAGCCTTCGGCCTTATCCAATACGCCTATAAGCGGTATGTGAACCCTGGGGGCTGGGACCTCCGAGCCACTGTTACCTAGATTGCTCATGTAATCACCTTAAATCCAATCTTGGCTGGTAATCTTCTACGATCACGGTATACTTGTCAAGGCAGGAGTTCAATAAAGTTGACCTAATCACAACCCTAATCTGACCTTAGTACTATTCCCCATTCCAGTCTACTCTGTTAAGATCTATTTACAAGGACATTGTATCAGTGTAAAACGGAAGTTGAGTTATGCACGCGATAATAAGGACTGTTATTGTATCGCTCCTTCTATTGGCCTCGGTAGTACCTATATCTGCAAAGATGGCTTCTACGGCACTAGCCGAAGAATTAGACGGAAACGGCAGCTGGTATAGATACCAGGGGGAACCATCAAGCTATGATAGTCACAGCAATCAAAACGTCAACTGCGGTCCTACGTCCGTAGCAATGGCCATTCAATATACCCAGAACTTATCAGTGCCTATCAGGGATATAAGGGACTTTATAGGCAAGAATAAAAAATCCACTAATCTCTCCGATCTTACTAAGGCACTCAATCACTGGAATGTTTCCTATAGGGCAAACATATACAACGTAAACGATATCAAAGCAGCCCTTCAGAGAGGACATATCATCATAGTAGCGCTGGACATGCGCGCGATCAGCCCTGGAGTAGATCTAAATGGAGCTTCAACTGATCCAAGTATCAGGATAGGTAGATTCGAATCGGTAGCCAGAGAACACTGGATCGTGATAAAGGGTATAACTCCCGATGAGAATTACTTTATAGTCTACGATGGCAATGTATGGGGAGGGCCTGGCAACCCAGTCTATTGGTACAGCGATGGCACACCCAAGGGTATGGACAGATACTACGCCGTGAATGAAGTTGAGAAAGGCATGCTACATTTTGGTACTAACACAATTAAAGGTATAGAAATATTATCCTCTCGAGGACAAGATCGAACCCTCAGAAGTACAGTAATAGCCAAAGTAACCTACTACACCCTGAGTCCAGAGGAAACCGGCAAGAATCCTGGAGATGCTGGATGGGGGATAATGCGTAATGGTAAGAGGATTCACTGGGGTGCTGTAGCTGTAGATCCCAACTACATTCCACTAGGGACCAAGATGCTCATAGATGGTTGGGGAGACCAAGTATTTGTAGCATCTGATACAGGCTCGCAGGTGAAGGGATGGCATGTAGACATCTACTGGCCGGGCAGTAGGGAAGAGGCTTTCAGAAAGAATGACGAACTAGGGGGATGGCGTAAGATCACGTTCGTAGGTATAGATACTCCCGTAAGTACTTCCGCTACAACTCCCCCTGTAAATGCGTACATCAAGGCACCCGAAACGACGACTACACGATGGATAAATCTACAATTGCATGCTGAGGACCCGGAAGAAGGTGTAGTAGGCATGATGATATCGAATAGCAAGGACTTTACAGATGCCTTCGAGGAGCCCTACTCACCAAGTAAGGAATGGACCTTGCCCCCCGGAGACGGCGAAAAAATGGTGTACGCTCGATTCAAAAACTCCGATGGAGCTTGGAGTAGTGTCGTAGGGACACGCATACACCTGGAAGAAGAGCCCCCCACTGGTGCCGTAACCTTGGCTCCTAAGCCAGGGCTAGTATCCTATATTCCATTTAACGGGAGCATCATGGCAGTCATAGGATCTCAACCTAAGATTTCAGGTCCTGTAAGGTATGCATCCATGAACAATAACGAGCTAAGCAACTCAAGCTTTGAGCTATGGGCAGGAGGGATACCTAAGGATTGGGACTCTCCACTGAGAGATGAGTCCTATGCTGCGTATGAGCCCAGTACAGAAGCATTGGATGGTTCAACGTCTCTATTTTCAAACTCAACCAAAGATGGCTATATCTACCAGATAGTACCTGTAAGAGCCAACACCAGTTACACACTCTCTATAATGGCAAAGGGCAATAAAGGAGCCATTCAAATCCAAGAATTGCAGACAACAAGCACAACAAGCCGTGTTCTCAAGTCTCATACTGTTGGATTCAAGTATGCACCAGATTGGAAAGAGCTTAAGATCCAATTTAAGACGCAGGCTGAGACCACAAATGCCTTAGTTAAGCTATGGGGGAAGAACACCTACTGGGACAACATACAGCTCGTAGGGGGAGTTAAATCAACTAACTACCTGCCAGAAGGACTACTAATAGAGGGATCATCAAGAAACTACATAAAGAACCCTAGCGGAGAGTTAGGCCCAGAAGGCTGGAGCGGCATAAATTCCTGGGTGGATATAACTAGTACTAGAGAATATACGTTCTTTGGATACAAAGCATTACGCGTGCGGAAGGTTAAGCCCGGCCCTGCAGCCACTATAATTGCAGCTAATCTTATCCCTGGCAAGACTTACACACTCTCAGCTTACCTAAAGCTGGAAGATCAAAGACCCGTAGATAGTAGCATTATACGAGGATGGTTTTTTGAAGGTATAGATACTGTGGATCAGCTAGATCTGTCTCAGGTGACAGATATGAATAGACCTGTAATGCAATGGGAGCCCGTAGGAGGAGGATGGTATCGAGGTCACTTTACGTTTGTAGCTAGGCACAACAAGGGTCTATATGGAGTCATGTCTACAGATCGTATCCCGGTCGGTGGCATTTACTACATGGATGGTGTGCAACTGGAAGAGAGCGATGATCCATCGACATACTTTGATGGTAACTCTGGACCCGGCTACAAATGGTCTGGGAAACCCTATTACAGCTCATCCCACAGAGAAAGCACAAAGGTGATAGTTGGTGAAACCGAGAACTCTACTGGAACTGTATTTTTCAAAGCCAGATCCTTAGATAGCTATAAAACTATAAGCAATGCGACGATCCTAAAGATAGGACAGTTGTACATTCAACAAGGAAGCAATCGCCTGCTCTTCAAATGGAGAGATAAGCTCATTGGGGCAGCACCGTTAGATACTCATCCTAGAGCTTATGCAGTAACGTGGAGTTCCTACGGGATAACCGTGTATTCTAGTGGGGAAGAGATAGGCAGCGTTGCTGCTCATGGTCCCCGAAAAGGCAGATTGGTAGAGATAACGCCCAGCCAAGATACCAAGGCAATAGTCATTTCAGAATTTAGCCTATGGAAAAGCGTGCTCACTAAAGAGAACCTAAGGTTTCTGAGCTCACACAGGAGTATAGATCCAGGAGTAAGCTTCACGGTTGATCCTAAGACAAGAATATGGGTTGCCGCCCAGGATCCAACCAACAAGGATCTTAGAATTCTATGGAGCCTGGACGGAATCCACTGGCAGAACTGGAACAAAGGACTTGGTCCTTCGCCTTGGAATCTGGGCGGAGCGAAAGGGCTCAAAACCGTATGGATAAAAGTCGTAGATCCCATAGGAAATTGGATGATGTATAAAGATGAAATATATTTAGGAAAGGAAGGGTGAAGTGGAAGCCTATAGATATAAATTAGCCTTCACTACACTTGCCTGCCCAAACTGGTCCTGGGAAATGATCGTAAGTAGAGCCATAGAATACGGGTATCAGGGTATAGAGCCGCGTGGAGTTGAAGGTGAGATGGACCTGACGAAGGCAAGACCATTTATAAAAGAGAACCTTCCCAGTACCAAGAATCAACTAAAAGAGTATGGACTAGAAGTCCCATGTTTAGATACTTCTGCTCGATTTGATGACCCTGAGACTATCGACAGAAACATAGAGGAAGCTAGGAAGCACGCCGATCTCGCTGCCGAGCTAAATGCACCTTACATCAGGGTTTTTGGTGATCGTATGCGATCCCCAGAGTCAGCTTCTGACACCATTGCACAGGTCGCCGAATCGCTAGACAAGCTGGGCGAATATGCAAAAGACACTTCTGTAATGGTCCTTATAGAGACCCATGGCGATTTCTCCAAGACAGATTATATGTTGGAACTACTTCGCCAGATACAAAGCCCAGCAGTTGGAGTTCTATGGGACATACATCACCCATATAGATTCCAAGGCGAATCTCTAGAATCTACATTCAATCGTATATCTAACTACGTGAGACACACACATGTAAAAGACTCAATCATGACAGAAAATGGGCCAAGGTATTGCCCAATAGGACAAGGAGACTTACCTCTCAGAAACGCACTGGAACTGCTAAGGAATCATAACTATAGCGGGTGGATATCTTTTGAATGGGAGAAAAGATGGCACCCTGAGATAGAGGAACCAGAGGTAGTCCTTCCTCATTTCGTACAAGTTATACATCAGATAGAAAACAGTCTAAGATGATCTAGGGAGTATTTCATGCGTTTCGGTATATGTTGCTCTCCAGAGTCTTCTTCCCTTATGACAGATTTCGGATACGAATTTGTCGAATGGTCGCTATCGGGTACTCTAGCAGACATATCGGAGGAGGCTTTTCAAAAGCTAGAGAAAAGCCTGGAACAATTACCTGTTAGACCAGAAGCTTGGAATGTCATGCTACCTGCGAGTATCAAGGTAGTAGGGCCAGAGGCTGACTTCGAAGCACTGACTCAATATCTGGAGCGTACATTTTCAAAGGCGGCAAGACTTGGTGGTCAAATAATAGTCTTTGGAAGTGGCAAATCCAGATTCAAGCCCGATAACTGGGGAAAACAATCCACAAGAGAACAACTTATCAAGACCTGCATAATTGCAGGAGATACAGCTCAAAAATATGGGCTTAGGATAGCTATAGAACCTCTAAACAGAGGAGAAACGAATACGATTAACACCACACTGGAAGCTCTGGACCTGGCATCTTTAGTAAATCACCCACATGTTGGAGTATTGGCAGACCTATTCCACTTCGATTTGGAAGAAGAATCACTACAAAACCTTCTGGCTGTGGGGCAGAACCTATTACACGTCCATGTATCTGCACCGAAGAGTCGGCTTGTCCCTAATAGGGATAATTCTTATTCAGAGATGGAAGCCTTTTTCCGGACACTGCACTCCATTGGATATGATCACCGAATAAGTTTGGAGTGTAGACTATTAGAGCCCCAAGATGCAGAAACTGCTCTCACATACCTAAGATCCCTATGGGAAGAGACTTCATAGCTATTCAGTTTGTTCACAATTATCTAACCATAATTACTTAGTACCCTACTGCGTCCTTTGAAAACTGCAAAAAGCACAAATAGTGAAGGAATCAGTATTAGCATACCTATAGGGACTGACCATATTACAAATCGCAGAGTAGCTTCAGAAGCGGAAGAGTTAGCTATGGTAAAGTCAGGATAAATTATGTAAGGCCTCTGCGCAATCGCCCATCCCAGCAGAAGGATCACTACTTGTCCAGCAGCACTAATTCGAGCTATCCAATACTTGCGAAAGAGCAGCGCACCTGCAGATACTAGTCCTACTACTATCCCTAGGAAAACTATTGGAACAACCGATGGTGCAAGCAACCTTTCCCAAAGGTGGGGAGCATAAACTGCGAACACAGGAAGAGCACCTAAAGACACTACTGCAAACATGAATCCACTAATTAGTGCCCTAATTCTGAACGATTCCTGCAAATCCTTATCCCGAGATTCGAGAGTAAGATACACAGCTGCTAGATATGCTGCTTCAAACAAAGCCATCAAGCCCATAACAATCGACGTGGGGCTAGTCCATACAGAAACATCATTGGTGATCTTACTTCCTATCTGACGCACACTACCAGCAGATATAGCTCCCATACACATCCCCAATACAAGAGGAGTAAACAGGCTAGCGCTTCCAAACACAGACCCCCAGAAAGATGCGAAGCGTGATCTCTCAGGGGCGTAAGCCCGAAAAACAAAGGAAGCTCCACGAAGGACAATTCCCAGTAGAGCCAAATGAAAGGGCACAAATAGGGAAATACTCAATGCAGAGAAAGCTCTAGGGTAGCAAGTGAATAAGAGCACGATTATAAATATAAGCCAGACATGGTTAGCTTCCCACACAGGACCTATAGCGTTTGATATTACCTTACGCTGCTCCTTAGCTTTTGGTCCCCAAGCAAGGAGATCCCATACCCCAGCCCCGAAGTCGGCTCCAGCCAACACCGCATAAGCCATCAAAGCAAGAACACCAATTACGGCAGGTATCTCGTTAAGCTGGAGCATTATTGACCACCTCCCGAGCAGGCAAATTACGATTACTGTCGCGAAGCTTCAATAGCAGCCAAACCAGAGCCAAAGAAAGCAATGTATAGATAGCAACTACAGCAAGAAGTGTTTCAAAAACACCTTCGGATGGGGTAACCGCTTCTGATGTCCTCATAACGCCGTAGATTATCCAGGGTTGCCTTCCCACCTCCGTGACTATCCAGCCTGCTTCTAAGGCAGTGTAGCCAGCGATTCCGGACAATACTAATGCAATGTATAACCACTTAGTGTGCAAACGTCTCCAGATTCTAGAAGTCCAGTACCAGAGAGACACTACTACCAGGAAGAACCCTAACCCAACCATTACCTGAAAGGCAGCACGAACGACTACTACGTTAGGCCATTGGTCTCGAGGAACAGAATCTAGTCCCCTTACCAACGCATTAGGGTCATGAAAAGCCAAGAAGCTTAGAAGCTTTGGGATCTCAACAGCGTAGCGTAATTGCTCACGCTCTAGATCGGGCCATCCCCCTATGCTTAGGCCAGCACCCTTCTCAGAATGAAACAGTCCTTCCATGGCAGCTAGCTTGGCGGGTTGTCGAATAGCAACCGATCTAGCACTAGCATCTCCGCTGAGGGGCATCAACAAAGCCGATATAGCAGCAACAGCCATGGCTATATTCAGGGCCCTTTGATGGTATTTTTCAGACTTACCTCTTAAGATAGCGAATGCATAAACTGCTGATACCGCGAACGCAGAGGCTATATAAGTAGATAGTGTCGAATGTAGAGCCATGACTCCCCAAGCTGGATTAAACAATGCCTTAACAGGATCAATATTAGTTGGCTGCCCGCCCACCAATTCAAATCCAGTCGGGCTCTGCATCCAAGCATTCGCAGATAGTACAAGAACGCCGGAGGCCAACCCAGACAGTGCTACGGGAACCCCACATAACCAGTGTATCTTTGGAGGTAGTTTATCCCATCCATATAGATATAAACCTAGGAATATAGCCTCTATAAAAAACGCATAACCTTCCAGAGCGAAAGCTACACCAATTATGCCTCCAGCAAATTCCATGAACTTAGGCCACAATAGTCCGAGCTCAAAAGACAGTACAGTACCACTCACGGCCCCTATGGCAAAAAGCACAGCTGTTGCCTTAGCCCACTTACGCGCAAGATTTAGGTAGTCCCTCTCTCGAGTACGTAGCCATAATCCTTCGGCTATAAGCATAAGTACAGGCATCCCAATACCCATAGCAGCAAATATCATATGAAATGCTAGCGAGAAGGCCATCTGAAATCTTGCGGCTAGGAGCTCGTCCATAATTGACCCTCCGAAGTTGTTATCCATGCCTTCGATAGATACTACCCATATAGGTGTTGGGGTGAGATCGTCTGGAAGGTCAGTTACAGACTGTCCAAAAGATCAGTAAATGGGGTACAAAACCTAATCTTGTCTCTTATCCTTAGGGATCAAGCCATGCTGGAGAGCATAGGCTACTACTTGCGCTCGGTTCTGAAGGTGTAATTTATTCAAGATATTATGAAGGTGATATTTGACTGTACTTTCAGATAGGAAAAGTCTTTCAGCAATCTCTTTATTAGAAGTTATTCCTTGTACTAAAAGTTCCAGTATCTCCCTTTCTCTATCGGTTAATTCAGCATCTGGGCGTTTCTTACGCTCAATCCTCGGCTGAGCAAATTCCTGAAGAACCTTGCGTGCAAGATTAGGGGGTAGGGCGGGCTCTCCCTGATATGCTGCCTCAAGCAGCTCAAAAAATCTATCGGGATCTATGTTCTTAATTATGTACCCACTTGCTCCAGACCTAATGGCTTCGAACAAGTCCTCCTCTTCCTCAGAAGCTGTCAGTACGACCACCCTAACCTCAGGAAGTTCAGCGCTAATGAGCTTAGTAGCCTCTATGCCGTCCATCTTGGGCATCATTAGGTCCATTAGCACAATATCTGGCTTGAGCTCACGTGCAAGCTCCACTGCCTCCTCGCCGTTAGTAGCTTCACCTACAACCTCTATGCCACGAGCCTCGAGCAGGCTCCTAAGGCCATCACGCACCAGAATATGATCATCTACTATCAATACTTTCATATGCTTTTGAACTCCCAGCCTGTAACTCGCTCTTGGAAAGAGGTATTCTCAATCTTATCTCAGTACCTTGTCGTGGACCAGTATCTATATTGAGCTCCGCACCAACAGACTCAGCTCTCTCCCGCATCATAGCCAGCCCAAACCTTGGGAAATCGCTCCTAGTAAGGGATGAAGGATCAAATCCTGCTCCATTATCTTTTATCGTGACCACCAACCTATCATCTTGTTTATAAATAGTAATCCAGGCCTGAGTAGCCCCTGAATGCTTCCTGATATTGGACAGAGCCTCTTGAACGATACGTATTACCTGTAGATCCGTGGTAGGTGTGAGTCTAACACTCAGTCCTTGTTGTATATCCAACTGGACTGGGATTCCACTTTGATCCTGCCACTTCTGTGCGTATTCTCTTATTACATCAATGAAACCACGATTTCTCTCCTGTGAGGTTCTTAGAGCAAGGATTTGCTCACGTACATCAGAGTATGCCGAGCGGGCAGCATCAACCAGCTGAGATAAATTCTTCGAGGCTTTGTCTAACTCCCCTCGCTCCAATAACATTTGGGTAGCATGTCCCTTAGTGGTGACATATGTAAGTACTTGAGCAAGACTATCGTGCATCTCTCTAGCTATACGCTCCCTTTCTTCAGCAATAGCCAGGGCCTTCACTTGTTCATGCAGACGAGCGTTCTCAATAGCCAAAGCTGCTTGAGTAGCAAACCTTGAGAGCGTTTCCTCGTCCTCCTCAGTAAACTCTCGAGCGCTCTCTTTCCCAGCAACAAATAAATTGCCAAGTACTTTATCTCCGGACAATATGGGTACAGTAAGCAGAGAATGAGCTGTCTGATCGGAAGGCAAGCTGAGTATATGGCCCACAACTTCTTTACCTGATATCCTGATCGGTTTATAGTCAGAGGTGTATGAAGTAAACGCTCCTAGTTCAGAAGCCTTTACATCACCAGGACTATAACCAGAAGTTATGTAGGTATCAACTAACCCAGACTCATTTATGGTAAGCAAAGCACCATACCTTGCACCTACCAGCTCTCTTGCCTGATCGACTATCTTCTGAAGCACGGATTCAAGATTAAGTTCTCCGGCGATATCAAGTCCAGCTTGATGAAGTGCCAACAGCTCCTTATTCTGCTGCGATAGGCCAGCTTGCAATCGCGACACAATACCAAATACTACCTCGGAGAATATAAGTGCGGCGATAAAAGTCAAAATAACCACCCCAACATCTACAGCCCAAACAGCATAGTTTGAAAGGGATAAAAATTCATAGAGTGCTAGGACTACAACCACGAACACAGTTGGGGCAGCAATAGTAATAAGCTTGAGCCTCTCTAGGGTTATAATACGCAATATCCCCATAACGCTTCTCTCGATAGAGCATAAGTCTGCAAAATATTATTTCAAGTAAATTGTATTACAAAACAGACAACCAGACACTTAAACAACAGACATCTATTGACTAGGGACTTTAGACGTACTGCAGGAAAGACTCCTTAGTATAGGACAGGAGCTCTGACAGAGACATGTTCCAAAGCTCGTCATTGAATACTTCTACTTCTATAGGGCCAGTATACCCAGCAGACTCCACGGCAATACGTATACGCCGTATGTCTATGATCCCTTTCCCCATCATCTCACGGGCTACTAGAGGTGAACGGTCAACCACCCGTGGGTAATCATTGACATGGAACCCTAATATCTTCCCGCTAGCCCGTCTTATTTGCTCATCAATCTTCGGATCCCACCATATATGGAAAGTATCTAGGACTAAGCCGAGATACTCATCATTAAACTTATCAATCAAGTCATTGGCCTGTTCCATAGTCACAATCACGGACCTATCTGAAGCAAAAACAGGATGCATGGGCTCTATACCTAGCCTTATGCCGCAAGATCTAGCATAAGGCAGCAGGACATCTATTCCCTTCTCAACCATGTATCTAGCTTTGCTCAAGTCTTTATCCGCAGCAGGACCACATACTAGCACTAACACTTCAGCATCAATACGAGCAGCTTCTTCTATAGCCCTTTTGTTGTCATCTACATGGTCTGCGAACTCTTCTTCGCTCCTAGCTGGAAACATACCTCCCCTACATAAGCTTGAGGCCCTTATACCATAAGCCTGAAGTAGGTTAGCAGCCTGCTCGAGACCTACCTCCGCAATCTTATGGCGCCACATACCCACATATCTAATGCCTAAACGACTGCATGCATCTAGCAACGAATACAAATCATATTTCTTAGCAGTCATATGGTTGAAGCTTAGCCTGGATATATCTATCTTGCACATCTGTATTACCCTATTCCGCAAATCTGTAAGAAGAGCCGCATCCTGCTGACAGCCAAGTCAGGATCTATCAGAACCCCCGCCTTATCTGCCAGCACGAACAAGTCAGCTAGGTAGACAACCGATCGCATAGACTCCTGTCCACCTAGCATACGAAAGTGCGATTGGTGTCCGTTCAGGTAAGCTAAGAAGACTACACCGGTTTTGTAGTACATAGTTGGTGGACGGAAGATATGTCTAGCCAAGGGGAGAGTTGGCAATATAGTGTCAAGAAAAGCTTGCTTGTTTCCAACATCAAGGGCGGTGAGGGCGCGTACTGCCACTGGGGCAATAGGGTCAAATATACCTAGCAATGCGTGACTGTAGCCTTTATCATCTCCCAGAATCAACTCTGGATAGTTAAAATCATCTCCTGTATAGAGTTTGACACCTTCTGGAAGCCTATTCCTCATCTCAACTTCAAGGTCTTTATTAAGGAGAGATAACTTTATGCCATCGATCTTCTCTTGGTAACTCTCTATAAGGTCCAGACAGAACTCCATCGCACGTACAGTATCCGAACTACCCCAATAACAGCTGAGAGTAGGATCAAAAGGTTCTCCAAGCCAATGCAGGATAACAGGCTTATCAATCTGATCCAGCAGTCTACTATAAACCCATAGATAGTCATCTGACGACTTAGCAACGCGGGCAAGAGCACGACTAGCCATTACAACGGGTATACCAACCCCAGGGTGCACAGATTCGTACTGGTAAAGGTAAGCACCTAGAATATCTTCGAGAGAGTAAGTGCGACCGTTATCCAGATGATCAGTACCAATACCATACGCAAACTTGCCTTCATACCCCCTAGCTTCGCTCCCAGTCCTGATGATTAGTTCTCTGGCTGATTCCCAGCTAAGTCCCATTCCCCTCTGAGCTGTATCCATTGCCTCAGCCACACCCATTCCAAGAGACCACAGATACCGTCTATAAGCCAGCGTCGCATCCCAGTCTATTGCGCTCCCTGATGAAGGATCGATGTCAGCTAATGGATCAGCTACGACGTGAACTGCAGCGAACGCAACTCGAGAAGAAGGGGCAGTAGATGGAAGTGAAGCATCCCCTTGATCCCTACTTTCAAGGGTATATGTGTAAACTGTACGATCTTTACCAGGCAATTTGATCCGCAACCCAACCCTCCGGCTAAGATTCGTTAAGTGGTGGCACATCGACCCATCTGCGTTCTCGCCATGAAAGCATAGCGAGCTCTGCCAACTGTACCCCCTTAGCACCTTCCAACAGATCCCAGGGGAAAGGAGCATCAGCAACTACATGCTTGATAAACATCTCCCACTGTAATCTAAAAGCATTGTCGGGTTTAGCCCTGTCTGGAAGCAGTAACCAACCAGAGAAGTAATCTCCTCTATGTGGAGAATCGGGATCCCATATCGCTCTAGGGGTAGCAGAGGACGGCTGCACCCAGCAGTCTCGCAACGTAGCTACAGCGCTTCCGTCTGTTCCATCCACCTGTAGGACGAACAAGTCTTCCCTACGAACTCTAGTGGCCCAAGAAGAGTTAAACTGGGCTATCACATTTCCCTCTAGCTGGAAGAGCGCATAGGCAGCATCCTCAGCGGTACATCGATACTTTCTATCGAACTCGTCGTATCTCTCTGGGATATGTATAGCTCCAATACAACATACTGAGGTAACAATTCCAAATAAGTTGTCTAACAGATATCTCCAGTGACAGAACATGTCTAAGATAATACCGCCACCGTCCTCCCTCCTGTAATTCCATGATGGGCGTTGAAGTCCCCCCTCCTCTCCCCGTTCAAAAACCCAGTATCCAAAATCGGCTCGTACCGCCAGAAGTTTACCAAGCTCACCAGATTTGATTACCCGCTGTAGTTTCCTAAAACCTGGCAAGAACAACTTGTCCTGCACAACCCCGTTCTTGACACCCTTAGTCCGCGCCAATTTAGCTAGCTCTAGGGCCGAGGATAAATCTAGAGCTACGGGTTTCTCACAATACACGTGCTTTCCTGCGTTTATAGCCTTAGTCAGGGCTGGAACTCTAAGCGCAGTAGTCTGTGAGTCAAAATAGATCTGGTAATTAGGGTCCGATAGTGCACAGTCAAGATCAGTGGTCCATTTCTGTATTCCATACGTTTCTGACAGTTGGCGAAGCTTATCCGGATTACGACCAACCAGTAAAGGATCAATAACGATCCTGTTACCAGAAGGAAGCAAGACGCCACCATCTTTCATAATGGCTACAATTGAACGCTCCAGGTGCTGCCTTGCCCCCATACGGCCAGTTACACCATTTAGGATTATGCCTATAATATGTTCTGACACTTTGCCTCCATGGAAGTGTAATATTGAACTATACTGATGAGTATAGTCACATTATATATAATATACACAAGCTGTGTTAGAAAAATGTCAGGAATAAGACGATGAGTACGAGAGGGAACATGAGCACCTTTACGCCGGTGGGTAAACCCCAGACAAAGCAAGCATACGTTTACACAACTCTTCGAGAAGCCATAATGCATTGTAAGCTCAGACCAGGGCAAAGGCTGATTATAGAAGATATAGCACGAGAGCTTGGTGTCAGCCCCATACCTGTGAGGGAAGCTTTACACATGTTGCAATCAGAGGGGCTCGTGCACAATGTGGCACATTCAGGGTCAGTAGTGACTCCAATAACTCCAGACTCAGTACGAGAGACCTTTACTATCTTGGAAGGGCTAGAGACTGTTGCTGCTAGAGTTGCTGCGCAGAGAATGCAACCAGAAGACGTAGTAGAACTTGAGGAGATAGTATCAAAAATGGACGATGCAGTAGCTAGGCAGGCGGAGGATGAATGGTCAGCCCTCAACAAAGAATTCCATACCGCAATAGTAAAAATAACTGATATGCCAACATTGCAGGAGATGACCATAAGGATGCTAGATAGATGGGACAGGATAAGGTGTTTCTTCTTCCAGGGCACAATGTACCATCGAATGGGGCAGTCGCAACAGGAACATCACCAACTTCTTGAGGCGCTGAAGTCTAAAGACTATGTTCAAATAGAAAACATAGCTAAGATCCACAACCAGCAAGCCCTGGAAGCCTACATGCAACTTATGAGCAAGGGGGAGAGGTAACCTAATTACCTACATTGCTTCTCCATAGAGATAGAGAAATCGACTAAATTTTAGCCCTCTAGATAGTTGACATCTTAGCTATATTATATATAATATTGCTGATTCCTAGGTGCAGGAGAGGCAATGCAGGTAAAAGTTCAAACTCAAACTAAGCCTATACTACGCGGTGCATTTAGAACTAGCCTGAAGGCTATAACCACTGAGCTTAGAAAAAATTACATGCTCTATATCATGGTCCTACCAGGAATTCTCTACTTTCTAATCTTCCGGTATGGACCTATGTACGGTGCAATAATTGCCTTCAAGGATTACCACATTCAAGAAGGTATACTAGGAAGCCCATGGGCACACCCATGGTACAAACACTTCAAGACCATTTTCGAAAGCACTTATTTCTTCAACATACTCACCAACACGCTTCTGATAAGCATATACAAACTTATATTTGGGCTACCAGCAGCCATAATCATGGCATTACTTCTGAACGAGGCAAGAATAACTTGGTTCAAGAGGACGGTACAAACTGTAACTTATTTACCGCACTTTCTTTCATGGGTTGTTGTTTACGGTATAGCACAAGCTGTACTTTCTCCATCTGGAGGACTAGTAAACAAAGCGCTCGTAGCATTAGGAATGAATCCCGTTGATTTTATAGCTAGCCCTCAGTGGTTTAGAACGGTCATAGTAGCCTCTGATATATGGAAGGATATAGGCTGGGGAGCGATCATCTTCCTAGCAGCGCTTACAGGTATATCTCCTCACCTGTACGAAGCCGCAGCCGTCGATGGAGCTAGTAGACTTCAAAGGATCTGGTATGTGACGATACCAGGGATTATGCCCGTTGTAGTACTTGTTGCCCTACTGAATATCGGCAACTTGCTGAATGCAGGTTTCGAGCAGATATTTATTTTCTATAGCCCATCAGTCTATTCAGTAGGGGATATCATCGATACTTGGGTTTATAGACAAGGTATTGTTGGATTCCAGTATTCAGTAGCTGCTGCTGTGGGATTATTCAAGGGAGTCGTGGGATTCATACTCATATTTGGCACCAACTGGCTATCCAAGAAGTACACAGGGTCTGGCATCTGGTAGAGCAGGAGGATCAAGAATGGCACTCTACAGAAGCATGGGCAGGAGCGAAAAATTATGGGACGCTGGGGTCTACTTGCTCCTAATACTAAGCGCCATAGTGGTGATAGTGCCCATATGGTACGTCCTTATGATCTCTATCACTCCCTTTGAGGTTTGGGCTAGAACCGGAGGCACTCTGCTCCCTCACCCTTCAGAGATAACCTTCGAGGCTTATAAGCAACTGCTAAGCTCTTGGCGTTTACCAAGAGCATTCCAGGTTAGCGTGTTCATTACTGTATTTGGTACTCTGCTGAATCTCATTTTCACAACCATGATGGCTTATCCTCTATCCAAGAAAAATTTCAGGCTTAGGAATCCAATCCTTTTGTTTATTCTTTTCACGCTCCTATTCAATGGGGGATTGGTACCTACATACATAGTTGTTAGAAACTTGGGACTAATAGATAGCTACTTAGCACTAATACTTCCTGGCCTAATAAGCGGGTTCAACGTACTGATAATGAAGGCCTTCTTCCAAAATATACCCGATGAGCTTGAAGAAGCCGCTAAGATTGATGGGGCCTCCGACTTCCAAGTTCTGTGGCACATAATACTACCTTTATCTAAGCCAATATTAGCAACTATAGGGTTATTCTACGCAGTAGGGCATTGGAACTCATTCTTCGATGCAATCCTATATATCCGCAGTGCTGATAAGCAACCGCTGCAGGTAGTTTTGCGGGAAATCCTAGCAGCTGGTAACCTAACAAACTATGTTCCTGTAGAGCACGAAACCATGCCCACGGAATCCCTAAGAATGGCTGCAGTTGTGATAAGTACGATACCAGTACTTATTGTGTACCCATTCCTGCAGCGCCACTTCACGGCAGGAGTACTTCTAGGATCCATCAAGGAATAAAAATTCCCAGTTTATTAGGAGGAGTAAGGCAAATGCATAAACTATCAAAACATAAAATATATTATATATTTAGTTTGCTTCTTATAATTCTATCTCTCTTGATAACCTCATGTGGAGCCGCAAATACAGGAAGTACCCCTACTACTGCGGCTAACAGTCCATCTCCTAGTCCTTCAGGAGCCAGTCCCTCTCCAAGTGGTCAGCAAAACAGCCCAAGCGCTAGTCCTACGCAAGCGAGCAATGGACAGGAATCTTCACAGCAACATGGCAAACTCTGGTCAGACAAACCTGTCTCTATTGAGATTTATGCAACTGTTGGATCCACCGAAGTGGGACCTCCACCTAAGAACTGGTTCTGGTATGACGCCGTCAAGAAGGCCACTAACATAGACGTCAAGATAAGCTGGATCACAGACCCCAGTCAGTATACCCCTACCCTACAAACAAGGGCAGGCGCCAACGACCTACCTGACCTGTTTACAACAGATCGCAATACGTTACAGCAATTAGTACAACAGGGCCTAGTAGCTGACTGGACTCCCTATCTAAAGTACATGCCCAACTTCGTGAAGGATAGAGATGTCAACGAGTTGGCCAAATATGGAACCTTCGATGGCAAGCATTACGGCCTAGTTACCAAGAACGCTTATCCTTACAAAGGCATTGTGGTAATTAGACAAGACTGGTTAGATAAATTAGGGCTCAAACCTCCCAAGACAATAGATGAGTACTTGGAGGTAATGAAGGCATTTACGGAAAAGGATCCCGATGGGAACGGGAAGAAAGATACTTACGGTTACACAGCCTTCATAGATGACAACGGTCAGATATCAGGATTTGATCCTTTCTTTGCGGCTTTTGGTGCCCAGCTCGATTGGAAGTTTGAAAAGGATCAAGTGGTCCCAATGAGGATCAGCGATCAGAGACGACAAGCACTTGAGTTTATTAACAAAATGATCAACGAGGGTGTACTGGATCCTGACTGGAAGACCCAACAAGGTCAAGATTATGCTAATAAATGGAAGACGGGCAAAGTGGGAATATTTGCTGGAGATTGGTGTGCTATATTCTGTCGACAGGGATATCAGGAATTTGCTCAGGCAAATCCCAAAGGCAAGATGGTGATAATAGACCCCCCCGTAGGGCCTAATGGCGATAGTGCAGCAGGAACCTACTCTAGGCTAGGAAGTATGTATGTAATGTCCAAGAAGGCGGCAGATGCAGGCAAAGGCGAAGCCATTGCTCGGTTGCTTGAATGGATAGATACGGATGGCTATTATCTAACAGCCTTTGGACAAGAGGGAATAAACTGGAAACGCGATAGCCAGGGACATATAGTTCCTGGTCCCAAATCCTATCTTGATCCTGAGAATTTGGTACTAACCCAGCTTAGAGGTTACGCCTACAAGGGTACGGAAGAAGAATTGAGAGCTAGATATGACAACACCTACAAGGCAGCTAACGGACAAACCATATCCGTGTGGAGTGTTTACCAGAGAGCACTCAAACTACCCAAGCTCGATACCACCAATCAGGCCATAATTCCTCCAGCCCCGCCTGAGATATCTGCAGACCTTACGCGAACAATGGCCGAATCTGAACTTAAGTTCGCCACAGGACAAAGGCCCTTCTCGGATTGGCCCAATTACGTCAATCAAGTTAAGTCTATGGGGTTGGATCAATGGACCGAGATGGCCAATCAAGCAGCAGCTGAGGCAGGATTGATCAAGAAGTAGTTTCCCTCCCATTCGGGGTAGTGAATCTTCATGTAAAGATTCACTACCCCGATTTCACTTCGTCCCAGGAGAGGTCTCCAATGCGTAGTCATACTCTAAAGTATGTATATGTAGTTATATCGTTTCTAGTAGTTATATTCCCGATACGAATTACTCACACAGCCTCTACGTCAACCCAAAGTTGGATGTTTGACTTCGGCTGTGATGCTAGCCCTGTAGCTGAGGGGTATATACAGGTCTCGAACACGATGCTCTACGATGCTGCTAGAGGTTATGGCTTAGATAGAGAGACAAGCTGCCGAGATAGAGGCACACCAGACCCTCTACGACGCGACTTTACTAATGAATCAGATTACAACTTTCTGTTGGATGTGCCGAATGGAGACTATCAGGTAACCATTATCGCAGGAGATGCAATTGCCTCAAATAACACTTCAATAATCTTAGAAGGACAGAACGTAGGCACCATCTCTAGCCGCAGCGGTAGCTTCGGAGAGCTAACGACCGTGACCAGAGTATCGGATACACAACTAACTATAGGCTTTGGCAGGGATGGTAGAGTAAATGGAGTAATCGTTATAGCGATCCCATATCCCACAGGTCTAAGGCTGGAAGATAGAGTCTTAACGCCAGATCCCTCTGTAACTATCTCATGGAGTCCCGTTGAAGGGGCAATCAGCTATAACGTATACCGAGCCGAGGGCGGCGGTAAGTTTGAAAAGATCGGAAGTACCACCAAATCTTCATATGTCGACACGACCGTGGAGTTAGGGCTTTCCTATAGATATGCCGTTACCCAGGTAAATAGCAGAGGGATAGAGTCCGCAAAGAGCGACATACTAATAATATCTATGTGGGATGAATCACAACCAGCTCCCAGTGCTCCACAAGGGATCGAATTAGATATAGCCACGAGATATGCTCTGGAATTTTCTTGGAAGCCTGTGGACAATGCGGTCTTATATTATATCTACAGATCTAAGAATCCCACTGGCCCATTTGAGCGAGTAGGAGCTACAAGCGAGGCTCAATACCAAGACAACTTGAATCCCACCATAAACTATTACTACCAAGTGCGTGCAGTTGGGATTGGCGGGCTATCGCTACCATCCGAAACCTTGAAGACTCCCATATCCAACACCCCAATTAGGCGTATGGAGAGAATTAACCGTGCCCCAATAGCAGTACATACCGATGGCGGCGTCCTGGTTAGTTGGAGATTACTTGCATCGGATCCGCCCAACATAGCGTTTGATGTTTATAGAAACGGGCACAAAATAAACAAGTCGCCAATCAGAGATCGGACAAATTACCTAGATAGGTCCGGCAATACCAAAGCAGTATATACTGTGAAACCGATCGTTCGAGGACATATATGGGGCACAATAGAAAGTACTACTGTATGGGACAAGAATTATCTAGATGTTCCGCTTCACAAGCCACAAGGTGGAGTCACACCAGACGGGGTTAAATATACGTATAGTGCTAATGATGCTAGCGTTGGGGATCTAGATGGTGATGGATACTATGAAATCGTATTGAAATGGGATCCATCAAATTCAAAAGATAATTCTCAATCTGGCTATACAGGTGATGTCTTGTTGGATGCATATGAGCTCGACGGCAGTCTTCTTTGGAGGATAAATCTAGGCAAGAATATCAGGGCTGGAGCTCATTATACACAGTTCTTGGTTTACGACTTCGATGGAGATGGTAGATCAGAGGTGGTAGCAAAGACTGCCGATGGTACTATCGATGGCACAGGAAGAGTCATTGGTGATCCGAATGCCGACTATAGAAACAGCGAAGGTCGAATATTGGAAGGCCCGGAATACTTAACTGTATTTGATGGCCTCACGGGTAGAGCCCTTGCTACCACAAACTACGATCCGCCTAGAGGGAACGTATGTGATTGGGGTGATTGTTATGGCAACAGAGTAGACAGATTTCTTGCTGGAGTAGCGTATCTCGACGGTGAAAATCCAAGTTTCATTATGGCTCGTGGCTACTATACACGTACAGTGTTAGTAGCCTACAACTGGCGAGACAATAAGATTACTAAACTTTGGAAATTCGATAGCGCAGCCCCTGGGTATGAATCTTACGCTGGGCAAGGTAATCATCAACTTAGTGTTGGTGATGTAGATAACGATGGCCGAGATGAGATAATTTATGGCTCGATGGCGATAGATGATGATGGGAGTCCAATGTACTCCACGGGACTAGGGCATGGAGATGCTATGCATCTTGGCGACTTAGATCCCAAGAGACCTGGTTTAGAGGTCTTTCAAGTTCACGAGAACGCTAATGGTCCTTACGGCTACGAAATGCATGATGCTGCAACTGGGGAGATCTTATGGGGAGTTAGAACAGGCATAGATACAGGTAGAGGTCTTGCAGCAGATATAGATCCCAGATACATAGGGTATGAAGCTTGGGCTGTTAAGGGAGAATGGAACAGCCCTATAGGAGGATTACATACAGCCCAAGGAGATAAGATCTCAGATAACATACCACCGGCAAACTTTGCTGTATGGTGGGATGGGGACCTGAAAAGAGAGATTCTGGACCACAATTGGTCTCAAGAACAATACGTGGGGGTTGGTACTATTGGTAAGTGGGATTATGAGCATAAGAAGATGATCAACCTACTAACTGCCCACGGCACTTACTCCAACAACGGTACCAAGGGTAATCCTAGCCTACAGGCAGATATATTAGGAGACTGGCGAGAAGAAGTTATATGGAGAACTGAAGATAGCAGTGCCCTTAGGATCTACACTACTCCTTACCCAACTAAGTATCGATTTGTTACCCTCATGCAGGATCCTGTTTATAGACTCGGTATTGCATGGCAGAACGTTGGATATAACCAGCCTCCACACACCAGCTTCTATCTGGGTACAGATATGCCCAAACCCAGTTGGAAACCACTAAGCACTTATGTACCCATAGAGGTTAAGTTGGATCTCTATCCAAACAGGATCACTTATACAAACGAGAAGCACAACACGCTCAAAGCACTTATAAGGTTTCCAGCTGACATGCAAGGTGATGTCGTTATAGCAGATAGCATCCATTTATTAGTAGACGGTGATGACTTATCTCCCAAGAATAGCAGGTTTGGAAAAGTCATAAGTAAAAGGAGTACTATTCTTGTGCCTTTTAGGTTGAACGACTTAGTTAACGCGGCAGCTGAGTATACAGGAAAGGTACAGATAGCAATCCTTGGATACACACAAGAAGGTAAAACTTTTTGGGGAACTGCTCTTATTAGGGTTGGGGAATAAACATTTTATTCCCCAACCCTATGTAATTGACATTAGTATCTCCCGCAAGCTTAGCAAGAACCTTCTGAGCCGTATCTAAATTCGGTGCTATGACATAGTTTACCCGCGTACCTTCCTGAGATATAACAACAGTCTTATCGTGAGCCTCAAGAATATAGTTATCCTCTGACCGTTGATATCTAGCATTAAATCTAGACTCATCATATGAGATCATGGCAGAAACAAATTCGTTAGCGTCACTCTCGCTATCCCATACACTCTTCCAAACCAAGACTTCCTGATCGCCATTCGTCCATAGGGCAAACTCATCACCATCCCAACCAGCAGCCGCTTTCCGTGCGGTCAGATCATCAATCTGACCATCAAGTAGTACCCTAGTCTGAAATTCTCCAAACAAATTCTCTTCTAACTTCTTCCAGCCCTTGCCTAAGGTCGGGGATAAGTCAGGTAAATCTACTAGAGTGGGATTATCACGATTTATATATCTTTCCGGATGAATGATTTGTTCAGTGCTGGTGGGGGGATCTCTGAAAGCCTTATTAACAGCTGCTAGACCTCCCTCCCTCATCAGGACCGCTACAAACGTAGCTCCTGCTTCATATGGGAACAGCAATGTTTCGGAGATTATAGGAGGTGCTGAACTGAGCTTTTCCGAGCTTATATCAGATTGTGTTATTTCATCCTGTATGCGACCTATCAGAGCAGGATACCTTGTCAGGTACTCTCGCTCGACGGTGCGAGCATCGCCTTCTACTAGTGAGGTAACAGCCAAGTAGGCATCGTCATCTTTGTCCTCATATTTCTTGAGCAGAGGATTAAGGTGAAAATGTTGATCCTGGAGAGCGTGCGTCACTTCATGAGCATATATCAGTTCCTCTAGGGCATTTAGTTTGTTGCCCTCACTAACTACATATAGTTCCTTAGTCTCCGGATCATAGAATCCCCCTATCTGTTCCGTATATAGATCTAAATATAACTTATGCAAATCCAGATCGCCGGATATCAAGCCAAATTCCCTAAGAACCCTTTCATCAGCTTCCGCCTCTGAAGGCGGATAGTCCTTATTTATATCTTTTTCTAGCTTCGCCCTTAGCTGCTCCCTGGTCATGTAATCTAAGCTTATAGGAGCTAGGGGTTTCAATCCCCTAATCTCCGAAACAGATCTAATTATCTTGTTTATCTGAGGATTAGAGGTTATAGATAAGCTGTCCTCGGTCGGTGTGGGTGTCGAGCTCCTTGGAGATGCTGGTGGAGTAGGTTTTATAGCAGTAACCTTGGGATTTGCTGTGGGAGCGGTCCTGGCAACCGTAACGGTGATTACGGGAGAGACCCCAGGTTGAGGGATAGTAGACGATTTCTGCTCAGAACCACCGCATGCGGATAAGAAAAGTAAAGCACCAATAATCAAAAAGCGTATAGATCTCAAGTCCTAACCTCGCTTATGCTTAAGAACTATATAGAACTATATCCTTTGAGACGTAACCCTACTCTCTGCAGTATATAATATGTCGAGTATAGGGTATTACAAGTTAGGAGAACCCCAAGTTGGAAAGACCTCTAATCCTTGTAATAGATGATGACAAGAATATCACAAGCTTTCTAAGGAGAGCGCTATCCTACGCTGGATATGAAGTCAAAACTGCACACAATGGACAAGAAGGCCTACAGGTAGCCTTATCCAACACTCCAGATCTTGTGATACTTGACTGGCTAATGCCAGATATGGATGGCATAGAGGTATGCAAAAGACTCCGTTCAGCAGACAACATACCAATACTGATGCTGACAGCAAAGGACGAAGTATCTGACCGGGTGCAGGGGCTAGAGGCAGGAGCAGATGATTATCTTGTAAAACCCTTCGCACATGAGGAACTAATCGCCCGAGTGAAGGCTCTCCTGAGACGAGCCTCACCAGACTCGAGAAAAGTGCTGCGATTCGCTGACCTTTCAGTCGATTTGGGGACCAGAGAGGTCAAAAGAGGTCAAAGAGTCATAGATCTAACAGCTAAGGAATTTGATCTATTGGTTACCTTCATGCAGCATCCCAGACAAGTGCTAACCAGAGATCAGCTTTTGCAGATCGTGTGGGGTTTCGATATGGAGGTTGAATCTCACGTAGTAGCGGTTTACGTAGGATACCTAAGAGACAAACTGGAAGCGGGAGGAGAGTCCAGACTTATCCATACTTTGAGAGGCGTAGGATACGTCCTTAGGGAGTCTAACGAGAAATGAGTCCTCTGGGAATTTTTCCTAAAAGCCTCAGATGGAGATTAGTAGCCCTAGAGTGCATGGTAGTAGGAGTGATACTCCTAGCATTTACTGGGGCCCTGTATGAGCTAGCAGCCAGGAACCTTATGCATGATGTACAGAGCTCATTAGTAGACAGAGCCCAACAAGTCAATGGAGCCATTCGGCAGTATGTAGTTTTTGGAGCATTAAGACCAAAGCAAGTTATAGAGATTCCCCCTCCTGAATCCTTTGCATCGTCTGATACAGTAGTGCAAATAAGTACTCTTGATGGTCAAGTTATAGTAACCACCTCTACACCAAATGGGAATAATATTCCTCTGGATCAGGACACACTTCAACAGGTAGCCCTAGGCAACAGTATCTTCGAGCGTATAAAGGTAGGAGACGAAGAACTGGAGGTATACAACAGCCCTATAGTTCTCAGAGACAGGGTAATAGGAGTCCTACAGGTAGCGAGAAGCCTACAGCTTATAGAGCAGACATTGGCAAGGCTTAGATTGTTTGCGATAGTAGGCTTCACTCTAGCTATGACAGCCTCAATACTGGCTACATTCTATGTAGCAAATAGATCGCTCCTTCCTCTAAAAGAACTGATACGAACTGCTGAAAGGGTGGGGAAGTCTGGTGATCTCTCACAAAGGGTGAAGACTTCTCCCAACCTAGACGAAGTCGGCAAATTAGCATCTACATTTAATACGATGCTAGAACGCCTGGAACTCTCTGATAAACAACTGAGAGAAACACTAGATGCTGAGAGAAGATTTGTAGCAGATGCATCCCATGAACTCAGGACACCGCTCACGACCATACTCGGGAATGCCGGCCTTCTACTCAAAGTATCGAATATGAGCCCGGAAGATAGGCAAGAATCCCTGGAGCAAATATATGAAGAAGCCGACAGGATGCGAAGGCTTGTATCGGACCTTTTGACCTTAGCTAGGGCTGATGCGGGCTTTAGACTCAAACAGGAACCTGTAAAAGTACAACCAGTAGTAGAGTCCGCGGTCCGAGAGATGGAGCATAGAGCTATAGACCGGGAGCTACGGATAGACAAGATATCTGACGTCGAGGTGGTAGGAGACAAAGACGCGCTAAAGCAGTTGGTCCTGATACTTCTAGACAATGCTATAAAATATACGAGGTCCAAGGACTCCATTCAAGTCGAAGTTGAGAAGGATGATTCTCAGGCTGTTATAAGAGTGACAGATACCGGTATAGGGATATCCCAAGAACATCTCCCCCATATATTCGAGAGGTTTTATAGGGCAGATACATCCAGAAGCTCCGACGGCACAGGCCTAGGACTCTCAATAGCCAAGTGGATAGTAGAGCAACACTGCGGCTCAATAAGCGTGGCTTCCGAAATAGGCAAAGGTTCGATATTCGAAGTCAGACTGCCAGCAAAAGGGTAGTTTTCTTATCATTTTCTTATCTTAGTATTACCTCTAATTGAAACTGCAAGGGCAAAATATTACGCGGAAATTGTGATTAGAAATCTTATGGAGTAGCTCATGAGAAGGAGAGTCAGCTACCTATTGGTTGCATTAGCAGCCGTAGCCCTCTTGGCAGGAATGAGTATCGCAAGAGCACAAGCTGATCAAAAGAAGAACTACTACAACACATTCATAGACAAAGTAGCACAACTACTTGGCAAATCCCCTACAGATGTAGAGAAAGCGCTGAAACAGGCCAAAGAGCAGGTTATCGATCAAGCTGTCAAGGATGGAGCGATTTCGCAGGAAAGAGCCGAGAAGATTAAGCAAAGAATAGAACGTACTGGCAAGGTCTTTCCGATAATCACATCCAAGCCGAGAGGATTAATTCCAAGAGTAATACAAGGGAATGTAAAAGGAGTCACAAGCGATAGCATAGACGTTGAGACGAAAGCTGGAAAGGTATGGAAAGTAAACATCCAGCCACAAACCAAGATAGTGACAGCGGGCAGAGTTGAGCAAGATGCCGTACAGGTTGGAGACAGAGTCAAAGTGGTAGGTAAAAGTCAGGGAAATAGCATCAATGCTCGCATAATACTTATCAATAACCAGGATACTAATCAGTAGAACTTAAAAAGACTATCACCTACCCCTCCGGGAGAATGGGGACTTGAGAATCTCAAGTCCCCATTTCCTTTTTAATTTGCCATATATTGTCATATTACAACTTCATTATATTTATCTCTATATAATTGACATGATAAAAAGTTTGCAATATTATTAACTCAAGGCATGTGGCATACCAATTATAGATTTGAAGCTCAGACTCAAAAGCTTCGAACATAAATACATAAATGCAGGAGGATTCGCATGTCAGACGGACCTTGGAATCACAATATTAGCAGGAGACGGATCCTCAAGCTGGGTGGGTCGCTCCTAGCAGCAGCTGTTAGTGGTGCCTGGCTTGAAGCCTGTGGCAGCTCATCCCAGAGCACACCTACCAGTAATATTGGAGGTCAATCTCCCGCTCCAAGTCCTACGCCTACTACAGCATCAACCTCAATGTCAAGTCCTACACCGATGGCCTCGCCAGTAGCTACCCCTACGGCAGGTAACACTAGTTCATTGCCCTTTGGACTTATACCCATCCAGGGTAACGTTAGTATAACTGTTACAGATGGGCCAGGGCCTGGTTGGCTTAAGCAAGATAGAGACTTCTACATGGACTTGATCAAGAAATACAATGCCATTTTCCCAAACGTGAAGATTACCCCACATGCTGGTGGTTACGATCCACAAGCTTTCGCAGCTAAAATAGCTGGAAATAAAGTTGAGGACGGGTTCGCTGTTTGGTTTACTGAGCCTCAGAAGTTCATAGAACAGGGTGTGGCAGCAGATATAACCGATTACATCAAACAATGGAAGTACTTCAATGAATTTAGGCCAGAAGCACTAGCCGTGCTCAAGGACAAGCAAGGACACATCTATGGCATCCCGGTCAGCATGTATGCACTCAGCTTGGCATACAACCGTAAGATATTCCAGCAAGCAGGTTTAGATCCAGATAAGCCACCAACAACATGGGATGAGCTTAGGCAGTATGCAAAGCAGATTGTAGACAAAACAGGCATTCCAGGTTTCTGCTTCCTAACCACAAACAACCAAGGTGGCTGGTATTTCACTACCCTTATGTACACTATGGGGGCTACCCCGGAGCAGCAGATAAATGGTAAATGGACTGCGACCTTCAACGATAAGGGGAAAGGATTAGAAATACTAAAGCTACTACATGACATGAAGTGGGTCGACAAATCAATGACTCCACAAGCTCTACTAGATCAAGGCAAGCAGTCCCAGCTCCTTGCTACCGGCAAGGTGGCTATGGCAATAAGTGGTATACCCGGAGCTGATGAACTAGCCAAATACAAAGCTGATATAAAGGACTTTGGACTAGGGATAGTACCGCAGGGTGGTGGGAATGCCGTCCTAGGTGGTGGTTATGCTTGGATGTTCAACAAAAAATCCTCCCCAGAGCAGATAAAGGCCGCTATAGACTGGGTATTATTCACCAACTTCTATCCAGAGAATGTAGAAGCAGGATACAAGAAGGACAGGGCTCTAAAGAGATCCATAGGATTTCCATCACCTCCAATATTCGAAGGAGACCTGCAAGAGCAGCTAGATGCCCTAGTTGAGAAGTACGCTACTGTGCCCAATGAGAACTACACACCCTACACTGAAGGCATGAGACACATCGCGGTTAAATCAGAGCCGCCAATAGAGACACAAAAGATGTACGCGACTCTAGACCCAGTGGTGCAAGCAGTGCTCACGAAAGAGAATGTCGACATGGAAGCCTTGTTAATGAAGGCACAGAAAGATTTCCAGACTAGTGTATTGGACAAGCTGTAATACAGCTTGTCCAATACACCCTAAACTCTAAGTGAGGAAAATGTATGAAAGTCGCCACGAGACAAGGTTTACAAAGCTCCTTCATGGTAAGGGTCCTGTCCTATAAAGTCAGACGCAATATAGTAGCCTACTTGTATATAGTACCCGCATTGGTGCTATTCGCAGTCTTCTTATGGTGGCCCATTATCCAAGCCTTTGTCGTTAGTTTTCAACACGTAGATCTTAGTTTTCAGCCTAGATGGGTAGGGTTACAGAACTTCAGGGACGTTATAACTGACCCATTATTCTTTACAGCGTGGAAAAACACACTTTATTACACAATATTGGCCGCTTTGTTCGCCTACATAATACCGGTAATATTCGCAATAGCTGTCAACGAAATGCCCATGAAGTCTTATCTAAGGACAGCCTTCTACTTACCAGCTGTCCTTCCCCCAATAGTTACAGCTCTACTGTGGGGATGGATATACCAGCCCGAAGGTGGCTTAGCAAACACCCTGCTGCATATGGTAGGACTGAATCCTATCAACTGGTTAGAGTCTGAGAGAACAGTCATCCCATCGATACTTATCATGACCACTTGGGGTGGCATGGGTGGTACCATGCTCTACTACTTAGCTGCCCTCAATGCTGTCCCATCCGATCTTTACGAAGCAGCAGAGCTGGATGGGGCAAATATCTTGCAAAGAGCTTTGTACATCACAATTCCTCAGATTCGTCCAATCATGTGGCTATTCCTGGTAGGTCAGATCATAGGTACGATGCAGATTTTCACAGAGGTGTTCGCACTTACTGATGGAGGGCCGAATAACGCAAGCGTTACTCTTATGCTGTTGTTGTATAGGTATGCCTTCCAATACAACGAATTCGGCAAAGCTAGTGCATTGGGTGTGATCCTGTTCGTATTCCTTTCAGCGTTCTCGATCATGTACATGCGAATGACCTTTTTCAAGAAGCAGGAATCATAGGGAGGAAAATAGATGGCAGTCATCTCGCAACCCAGAATCTGGAAGAGAGGACCAACGGAGAGCAAGAACAGAACCCTTATTTCTCCTGTAGAGTTGAGAAACCCCAAGATCAAAGCCATATATTACTTGATTTTCTTGTTCTTGGTCGCCTTCTCCCTTACTATGGTATTTCCCCTGTACTGGCTGTTCACAGGCCCCATGAAGAGCCCCGTAGAGTTCCTGCAGGTACCTCCAACATGGTTTCCCAAGCACTTTAGCCTGGACAACTATATAGCAGCTTGGCAGCAGTTCAACTTCGTCAAGTATTTCGCTAATACCATGGTAATTGCGGCAGGAAGCTGGGTGACAGGTATGCTGGTTACCGTAACCGCAGCATACTCGCTATCGAAACTAAGACCGGCCTTTGGCAATTTCATACTTTTTCTTTTTTTCAGCACTATTATGGTACCCGGTGCTATGCTCTTAGTTCCACTTTACCTGACAGTCGCTAAGGTCCCAATCATCCATGTTTCTCTACTGCAAACTTATTGGGCGATATGGCTTCCTGGGGCAACAAATGGCTTCGGAATATTCATGATGAAGCTGTTTTTCGATGCTATACCTAAAGACCTTACTGATGCAGCTAACCTAGATGGAGCTAATTCCATTCAATCGCTTATTTGGGTGGTGCTTCCAATGGCAAAAGCAGCCATCATAGTTATGACGATCGGCGCGATCATGGGATCATGGAATGACTTCTTTTGGCCATTCCTAGTACTTACTGGTGCCGAGGATAAATGGCCAATCATGGTCGCACTATTCACATTCTCTGGTGGACCTGGTGGAGGAGGGGCGCTAGACATGACAATTGCAGCTGATGCTATAGCTGCCATACCACCTCTGGTGCTGTTCTTCTTCCTGCAGAGACACATCCTTCAGTCAATCAACCTCACTGGTCTTATGCAGTCATAAGTGTAGCAAAGGAGGAGTAGTGCGAATGCTAGCTAAAGGCAGGTTGATAAATATTATTTTGACCATTATATTCGCGTTGATGCTAATAACTCATACAAATAATATAGTTTTAGCAGACTCCGGGGAACATGGACTAAATGCTCAATATTTCGCAGATAAAGATCTCAGGGATCTAAAGGTTACTAGGATAGATCCCAACATAGATTTCGACTGGAGCTCAGGTCCTCCAGCACCCTCCATACCCCCATACGACTTCTCTGCGCGCTGGTACGGCAAAGTAGAGCCAAAGTATTCCGAAACATATACTTTCTACACAACCACCGATGACGGCGTAAGGCTGTGGGTCAATGGCCAACTACTAATAGATAAGTGGGTTGACCAAGCTCCTACAGAATGGTCAGGGTCAATTCAATTGCAAGCGGGACAGAAATACGACCTAATAATGGAATACTACCAAGCGGGAGGTGGAGCTATGGCCAAACTAGAATGGTCAAGCCCATCTCAACCAAGGGAAGTAATACCTAACGAAAGTCTATATCCGGAAAATGTAACCTTCCCACCGATCATACGCAATATAGGATACGACGACCCAACAGGCCTGTATATAGTAAGACCAGGTAATCCAGCTAAACCTAAGATAACCCTAAACGTAACCAACAAATCACCTGACCCCATCACTCTTACCCTGGATTGGAAGCTACTCGCCAGAGGCACCGAACTAATATCACAAGGTTCGTACGATATAGACCTACAAGGCAACGAGCAAAAGCTAGTCAAGGTACCTCTGGGCAAGTTAACAAAGCCAGACTACTATAGGGTACAAGTCAAGATCCTTAATGACACTGGGGCAACATTAGCGCAAAAGGAAATGGGGCTAGGAATTATATGGCCTCCTCACTACGGTCTGAGATACTACTCCCATTTCGGACTTGGATTTAGATCTGAGGGAGATATGAGCATTCAAATGCAGATAGGTGAGAAGATAGGGGTAAAGTGGACTAGAGGGATAAATTCTGTGGATCCCCCAGTAGTAAACCCGGAACCTGGGGTTTACTGGGGTAATGAGGAGATAAGCAAAGCTCGAGAAGAGATACTGACTTGGATGAGTCACGGAATATACCCATTGGGGTATATCAACTATAACATGCCTTGGAACGTTAAACCTGGACCAAATGGCGAGCCTCTACCTAGGCACGCTAACTGTCCCAAGGATATGGAAGCACATGCCAATATGGTGTACCAAGCAATAGCACCCTTACACGATCTTGTTAAAGATTGGGAGCTTTGGAACGAGCCGTGGGTACATGGTTGGACTTGGACCACATGTGATGCGCAAGATTATAGGATAATGATTAAGCTGATATGGGATAAAGTCAAGAAAGATTTTCCTGATGTAAACCTCATTGGTGGAGGATCGACTACTTATAATAGAGATATCGTTTACTGCAAAGGATGCCTAAACAATAAGTACTATGGGGGATATATAGATGGTTCAGTAAACCATGCTTACGGAATACCAGATTCAGCTCAACTAGCAGCAATAAAGACACAGGCGGCAATGGACAGGATTTGGTCCAGAACACATGGTAGAGCCGGCCTTTGGCAGACTGAGTTAGGTACTAACGAAGGTTACTTCCCCAACTTACCTGAGCAGGAGCGTCCTTACGAAGTAGCCAGGACGATTGCTCCGACATACCTCCTTCACATTCTAGGTGCAGGGAACCTGCCAATACGCATCTTCTGGTTTGCACTCTCTTATGGAGCTGGCTATTCCGGAGGTGAGTACAATATATACGACACTGAAACAAATACTCCAAAGCCCGCAGTAGTAGCCTACTCAGCAATGACCCATTTTCTAGAAGATAGCAAGCTTATCAAAGAAATATTCCCTCAATCCAAATCAACATGGGGCTTCATATTTAGAAGAAATGATGATGGCAAAGCTACTGCAGCTTTATATTTAGATCAAGGATTTAGGGGAACTATAGAGATACCTAACGCCCAGGGGTTGAGGATCTATGACTACCTCGGTACACCTCTGTTCGACGGTAAGTCGAGCTTGGCCAAGATACAAGCAGAGCCTTGGCAAACCATATATGTAGTAAGTGATTACACGCCAAAGCGCTTGGAGCATATACTTCAGAGCGCCCACTTTAACTTGGAGGATCCATTGCTTATTAATCCGCTGTCATTCACCCAGCCAATCTCCAAGAACTCGGCTATAAAGATCAGGGTTGAGAACGCCTCTCCCAATAGGATATCAGCTAAGGTGTCAGTTGAGACACCACCTGATTGGGAACTCACACGAAGCGAAGTTCAAACAGGAACTCTACAACCTGGACAAGTGAAGATACTGAAGTTCAAAGCCAAGAGAGCTCTTCCCGATACAGAAAACAAGTACGAAATAGTTTGGACTACCGAGAGCCTGAATCATGACAGTGGTCATATTTCCAATCAATCAGGTAGCCAGGTAGTACAGGTAGCATATGCGCCATACCATAGAATCAAAGTAGACGGCGATCTCTCAGACTGGCAAGACGTTACGCCAGTATCTGTTGACCCAGATGGGGAGGGAGGACTATCTCCAGACAAGGTCTGGACAGCATGGGACAAGAATTACTTCTACCTAGCGGCTCAGGTGCCAGATCAACAGCAGGAATCCAACAAACCATTCAGTGAGGATCCATATGCATTCGCGTTCTATGCAGATAGCATTCAAATGGCATTTGACACAGTCAAGAATAACCTGCCTGACGATCTTCTAGTTGGAGATCCAGAGTATGAAAAAGCCTTGGCATCGGATATGGATCACCTATTTATTGCCACGTTGGCTCAGGGGAACATACCAGAGCTATATCGCCAGACAGCACCTGGCACCAACTATCAGACATACTACCCCACTAACCCGGATACTAATCCTCCTCTAGGCCCCATGGACGCATCACCTAGGGGCGGTACGGATGGCAAAATCAGGATAGTCAGAGACGAAACCAATAAAATAACTACCTACGAGATCGCCATAGCATGGAAGGACATCTCGCCACTCTGGCAGAAACTCGAGCGTCTGAGAAGAGGAGAAGTGATCACTACTCACTTCGCTTTCGCCATCAATGACTCGGGAGATCAGGGTAGAGGCATGTACTACTGGACCAAAGAGGCAGGTATGGTCTTCTCTGGTGGATATAATTTCGCACCATTCTGGGGCACTGGACAGAAAGCTAATGGAGGACGAGTGGTAACTCCTTGGGGCTTTGGTAGATAGAACTATGATTGGGCCGGCAGGTTCTGCTGCCGGCCCAATCTAATCGCCAATGACTATGGATAAAATAAAGCTCACTATGCTCACAACTATGGATCCTAAGAGAGCGGACCAAAAGCCATTCACGTAGAAACCTACGTGTAATACGTCGGCAGTTACGTAGGATGCTAACCAGAACATAAAAGCATTGATCACTAATAGAAACAACCCCAAAGTTAGCACAATAAGTCCGCAAGATAGAAACTCTAGCACTGGTTTGACAAAAGCATTAATAAGCCCCAGTACCAAGGCCATGATCACTATTGCCAAGAAGGC
>JBHORE010000068.1:0-12036 GCA_042408415.1 Thermobaculum sp. | reverse complement strand
AGCTCTGCTCTAACGGCTTGTCCTATAGCCTCATGTCCACCACCGACAGCAGCTGTAAGAATAAGGGCACGCAATTCCCCTTCATTGCGTGATCCAGGTGTTGTACTAGTTGATTGACGAGACACATACAGCAAAACCAAGGTCGCTAAGGCGAGTAGAAGTATAGATAACTCACCAATAATCAAGATACCCTCCAGGTATTAGAAGATCTAAAGAAGGAATATAGTACTGAACGACAGTCTTTAGCCCTGCCAAGTATCAAACGAAGAAGCTACGTAGGATGTTCCTATCAAACAACATAGTTAATCCTACAATGGCAGGTATTGTAGGGACAAACTAAGACAAGCTTGATGATCTAAGGCAGAAGAACTCGAACTTATTAGTCCTTCGATATGAAGTCCTTTTGCATTTACCATGATAATTTAAGCAAGGTTTTGCGATGGGTGTTGAAATCATATAATTCTGCACCCCCAGCGCCACTTTTGTTCTTACCTTTAGTTTTGCCGAACCCGCAGGGTACAATGAATTGCTAATTGCTTAATGGAGCATCGGTTCTTCTTATCTTCTTGGAATTCATCAGTACAGGTAAATTAGATTCCCTGTACTGACGGAAAGTCAGCCCGACAACTCGCGAATATCTATTCCATCCACTCCCTTAGTGAGCAGGGCAGCAGCCTCATCAAGTAGTTTACTCCTGAAAGTCCCAGGACCTGGCTCATGCTTTGCAGCGCGCTCCGCAGCCACGCCGTAAGATCCTAAAGCTAAGGCTGTCTGTAGAGCAGGGTCCTCACCGGTGGTCAGGAAAACACCTACAGCTGTAGTCGCCATGCAACCAGATCCTGTAATTCTTGCAAGCAATGGATGGCCGTTATGGACCTCAAAGGCATTATTCTTACCAACCACAACATCAAATACGCCTGTAACAGCCGTAACTACCCCGAAGCGCTCAAAGAACCTTCTGGCTACATCTCTGGGGTCTTCATCACCTACAGCCTCTACCCCTCTGACTTTGCCTGAACCTACGAGCGCGCCTATCTCTCCTCTGTTACCCCTAACAACAGTCACCGGCAGCTCCGCCAGGATACGCAAGGCCGTCTCGGTGCGTAGCTTAGTTGCACCTACTCCAACGGGATCAAGAACTATAGGTACATTGTGCTCGGCAGCAGATCTACCAGCACGCATCATAGCCTCAATAGACTCTCCAGAAAGAGTTCCTATGTTGAGTATCAGCGCCTTTGCTGATGCCGTCATTTCCTCTACCTCTTCAACTGCATCAGCCATCACTGGGAGAGCTCCCAAGCCTAGAGTCAGATTAGCAGTATCGTTTGCCACAACTATATTGGTTATGTGATGGACCAAAGGCTTATTTCTGGCTACTATCCTTAGGGTTTCAACTGCTTTTGCCTCGTAATTCAATCCTACCCTCCTTGTTTTTACTGAAGATTTGCATCCCATCTAGGAAAATGCTGCAAGGGGCCATGCCCAGACCCTATACGGGGCGCCTGCCTTATGGCCTCGCTCACGTATCTTTTAGCTATAGACACAGCTTCGTAGATGCTTCTACCCTTGGCGATCTGGGCAGCTATAGCTGAAGAGAACGTACATCCAGTCCCATGGGTGTTGTTTGTATGTATACGCTCTCCCCTAAATTCATGGAACCGTTGACCGTCAAATAGCAGATCTACCGGATCACCCTCAAGGTGTCCCCCCTTTACGATTACATATCGTGCGCCCATTGAATGCAATACCCTGGCAGCTATTCGCCGGTCATCCTCACTCTTGATACTAACATCAGTCAGAACTTCTGCCTCGGGTATGTTGGGAGTTATTACTAGAGCCAAGGGTATTAACTTCTGTCTCACGGCCTCAATAGCGTCCTCTTTCAGGAGTCTATCGCCGCTCTTGGCTACCATTACTGGGTCCACGACTAGGTTTTCTATCTCCCACTTCTTGACCTTATTGGCTACCGCCTCAATGATCTCAGCACTAAATAACATCCCAGTCTTGGCGGCATCGGTACCTATATCGCTCATCACAGCATCAATCTGCGCCTCAACAATCTTAGTCGGTAAACCATAAACATCAGTAACGCCCAACGTATTTTGAGCAGTGATTGCAGTGATCACAGAAGTACCAAAGGTGCCCATAGCAGAGAATGTCTTGAGGTCGGCCTGTATACCTGCACCACCACCAGAATCAGAACCAGCAATAGTCATAGTACGCTTCATGATTAGTCACCTCTTAAAATGGTCCCATCCCTGGCTAAGTATGCTTGCATCATTCAAGCCTTCCAGCTTCAGTCCTGCACTTTGTGGCAATATCTCTCCTATTAGTGTAAGGGGAGTACCACCTAAGCCATCATCAGAGGCTACACTGTCCAAGATGTGCCTATCTCCCGTCAACAACAGTTCATAGTCCTCACCTCCAGACAGAGCCCAACGTAACACGTCCTTCCCTAGCATAGATGCAGCCTCTCTGGCAGCAGTCGCTATAGGCAATCGGTCGGTATACACAACAGCTCCGACTTCACTAGCCTCTAGAATATGCCCAAGGTCACTTATGAGACCGTCGCTTATGTCGATCATCGCAGATATCGCCCCGGTAGCAACTAAAGATCTTGCCTCGTATAGTCTTGCCTTAGGTGTAAGATGAGAACTCGTAAGCTCTTCCCAAATACGCTCATCGCAATCCCTCAGCCTGCTGCCCAGCAGCTCAAAACCAGCAGCAGAGCTTCCCAGCCATCCTGTTACATAGATTCCATCCCCTGGTGCAGCACCGGATCTGAGTACAAGGTTCTCCGGCTCGACCTCTCCAAGAAGGCAGAGATCCACAATGAGCCCGGTCCTAGAGCTAGATATGTTCCCTCCTATCACATCCAGACCATACATACGAGAGGCTGAATATATACCCTCATAAAGCTCTTCGACAACCTCAAGCTGGCATGACTCGGGAAGCATAAGGCTTACTAAGGCATGCTTTGGCTGGCCACCCATTGATGCTATGTCACTGACATTAATAGCTATTGCTTTTTCACCCAGCTGCCTGGCCACTGTATATTCAAACAGAAAGTGGACCCCTTCCACCTGGGAATCAATAGTGGCAAGCATATATTTATCTGAGCTAGTCCTCAAAACCGCTACATCATCACCTGGCCCCACGATCACATCCCGGCCATATTCAGGCAACTTGTCCAATAGACGGTTTATAAGACCAAACTCTCCAATATCATTCAGCTTCATCTATGTTTGGCTCCATATGAGCTATGAGCATCTATTATAGCCCGTAGATTACGAGCAGCCTGGGTTATATCAGAGGCTGCTACTACGGCCGATATTACCGCAACGCCACTCACACCCGTCTCAAGCACATCCGTCAAATTCTCTTGAGATATGCCACCGATAGCCACGACAGGAATATCCACAGCTCTCACTATCTCTGCAAGTCCAGTCAAACCTATTGGGGGAGCAGCATCAGCTTTACTACCCGTGGGGAATACAGGTCCAACTCCCAAATAATCGGCTCCTTGCTGTTGAGCTAATAATGCTTCCTCAACAGTCGAGGCTGAGACGCCGATTATCTTATTCCCCATAATCTTCCTGGCTATAGGAGCTGGTATATCATCTTGTCCAAGATGGACTCCATCTGCATCCGAAAGTAACGCTACGTCCACCCTGTCATTGACTATAAACGTTACGCCAGAGGCACGAGCGATATCTCTAATACGCAGCGCCGTCTCGACCTGTTTCCTGCCCCCTAATTCCTTATCCCTGAACTGGATTACCGTAGCCCCACCTTCGATCGCGGCAGCAGCTATCTCTTCATGAGCCCTGCCGCCAGATACTTTTCTGTCTGTTATTACGTAGAGTCTAAGATCTAAACTGGCCATTGTTCCTGTCTCCAAGCCATATCCCAGAACATCCACTCATATCTGCTACTTGTGATGAATATCCTTTCCAGTCTACTTATCTCCATCTCATCTGCATGGGTTGTAGACTCGTCCAGTACTTGGCGTAACCATACACCTACCTGTTCAAAATCATCCGAAGAGTAAGTCAACAGCCAATCCCTATAAGGATGATCTTTAGCGGGTGTTCCTTGCGAGCTGAAGTACTTACCTACCTCAGCATAAATCCAGGCACAAGGCAAGATGGCTGTGATGATCTCCGGCAGAGTGCCAACGGAAGCTATGGCATGCAAGTGGCTGGTATACGCGTAGTTCGTAGGTGCCATCTCCACGCTCAGCATCTCCTCAGGAGACATACCGAAGCGTTGAGCGTATGAACGATGCAGTTCCTGCTCCACCCTTATAGTGTTAAGGAGGAGTTCTCCAAACCTCTCCATATGAGCCAGCTGATGGGACCTGGTGGTTGCATATCCGAATATTTTTGTAAGCTCGTTAAGGAATAGAGCATCCTGGCATATGTAGAACTTGAAGTTTTCCTGCGGTAGACTACCCTCCCCGAGGGCGGTTACAAAGGGATGCTCTAGCTGCCTCTGCCAGATTGGTCTTGCAAGCTCATACAGGTGTATGGACGTAGAGCCAGTTTTCAGCTTAGCGTCACTCATTCGCTTCTCCTGAGCTCAATTCTTTATGGATAAACAAAAAGCCGTCGGGTAGAAGCCGACGGCCAAAGAGATCTATGTGATTCCCTGCGCCAGCATTACCCGGTTCAGGTTCCAACGGTCGGTGGAGCTCCCTGCGGATTGTCCACCCTCTCAGCCCGGCTGACCCGAGCTCCCGTATCCTCCATATTCACTTGTCACCAGACTATAGCAACGCTGATAACCTTTGTCAATAGAGTAAGCCCGAGCAAGACAGAAATCAGGCGCTGGATGTAGCCTCAAGTTCGCTTATGGAAGTTTCAGAATGCAGAGACTCACGGATGAACTCCACCTTGTACTTATCTGTGACCAAATAGCAGATAGACTGCACCACCCAGCCATCCCTCACCATAATCTCTATACCTTTGATCATTTCCTCTCTTGAACCATACTCTAGAGTAGAAATATCCATGATCCTCACCTCTTAATAACACAGGAAGGACAGTAGAGGGGGTGGCTCACCACTTCCACCCCCTGCAACGGAGGGATGTCTGCTACTGTCCTACCATAAAGCTTAAACAACATTGATCTAGAAAACGATACTCTAAAGTAGAGTTTTAGTCCTACACTTTAGAGTAGGGAACTAGTGTATGATCCTGCTGGAGTAGGAATGGTTACCTGAATCCTCTCTTGAATCTCTATGTAGGTCTGAAGCACCTAATGCCATAACTTTCTCTATCTCCCATTCAAGATCCTCAGCCTTATCTAACACCTCTTCTGCATCGTTGAATATAGTAGTTACCAATTTATCTTGGAGCTTAGCAGCTATCTGCGAAAGCACCTCTGCCAGATCTGCTCTGAGAGCTTCAGGAATACTGCTATCAGTTTCAACTGATTGCAGCGCTTCATAGCCATACAGCGAATAAAGGTACATACCTACTCGATCACAACGATCCATTGAATCTTGCATATTAGCTATAAGGGATTCAGGATCGAGAGCGCTTATCTGCCTAATAATATTTGCTTTGCGGCTAGCAGCCGCCATCATGTCATTAGGGCTAAGGGCGACTCCCGCATCCTTTAGGTCATCAATTGTTGCTCTAGCTATAGATCTAGCCCTGACAACCAGATCCTTAGCTCTATAACTGATCTGCTGAAGATGAGGCCACCAACTCAGAACTATGGCCTCGTGCAGATGAGGAGTTTTACAGGTTTCCAATAACCTGAGATAATGTTCCCTGGACCTGCGTATATGACTAGCCTCAACCTCCAGCTCAGTTAACAGCTTCTGTAATCTGCAATGATAAATACCAAGTGGTGTCATATTGACCCCCAAAAGAATTTCCTGCCTCCCTCCTCCTGCACCTGACGATCCTGTGGGGAGGCAAATAGAGAATACAGGATCATCAGGAACGATGATAGCAATAGCAGGAAATGGACCACCACGCCAAAAAGGATAGGGGAGGACCTACACTTAAGTGTAGGTCCTCCCCTATCCTTTTTGGCGTGGTGGTCCATTTCCTGCTATTGCTATCATCGTTCCTGATGATCCTGTATTCTCTATTTGCCTCCCCACAGGATCGTCAGGTGCAGGAGGAGGGAGGCAGGAAATTCTTTTGGGGGTCAATATGACACCACTTGGTATTTATCATTGCAGATTACAGAAGCTGTTAACTGAGCTGGAGGTTGAGGCTAGTCATATACGCAGGTCCAGGGAACATTATCTCAGGTTATTGGAAACCTGTAAAACTCCTCATCTGCACGAGGCCATAGTTCTGAGTTGGTGGCCTCATCTTCAGCAGATCAGTTATAGAGCTAAGGATCTGGTTGTCAGGGCTAGATCTATAGCTAGAGCAACAATTGATGACCTAAAGGATGCGGGAGTCGCCCTTAGCCCTAATGACATGATGGCGGCTGCTAGCCGCAAAGCAAATATTATTAGGCAGATAAGCGCTCTCGATCCTGAATCCCTTATAGCTAATATGCAAGATTCAATGGATCGTTGTGATCGAGTAGGTATGTACCTTTATTCGCTGTATGGCTATGAAGCGCTGCAATCAGTTGAAACTGATAGCAGTATTCCTGAAGCTCTCAGAGCAGATCTGGCAGAGGTGCTTTCGCAGATAGCTGCTAAGCTCCAAGATAAATTGGTAACTACTATATTCAACGATGCAGAAGAGGTGTTAGATAAGGCTGAGGATCTTGAATGGGAGATAGAGAAAGTTATGGCATTAGGTGCTTCAGACCTACATAGAGATTCAAGAGAGGATTCAGGTAACCATTCCTACTCCAGCAGGATCATACACTAGTTCCCTACTCTAAAGTGTAGGACTAAAACTCTACTTTAGAGTATCGTTTTCTAGATCAATGTTGTTTAAGCTTTATGGTAGGACAGTAGCAGACATCCCTCCGTTGCAGGGGGTGGAAGTGGTGAGCCACCCCCTCTACTGTCCTTCCTGTGTTATTAAGAGGTGAGGATCATGGATATTTCTACTCTAGAGTATGGTTCAAGAGAGGAAATGATCAAAGGTATAGAGATTATGGTGAGGGATGGCTGGGTGGTGCAGTCTATCTGCTATTTGGTCACAGATAAGTACAAGGTGGAGTTCATCCGTGAGTCTCTGCATTCTGAAACTTCCATAAGCGAACTTGAGGCTACATCCAGCGCCTGATTTCTGTCTTGCTCGGGCTTACTCTATTGACAAAGGTTATCAGCGTTGCTATAGTCTGGTGACAAGTGAATATGGAGGATACGGGAGCTCGGGTCAGCCGGGCTGAGAGGGTGGACAATCCGCAGGGAGCTCCACCGACCGTTGGAACCTGAACCGGGTAATGCTGGCGCAGGGAATCACATAGATCTCTTTGGCCGTCGGCTTCTACCCGACGGCTTTTTGTTTATCCATAAAGAATTGAGCTCAGGAGAAGCGAATGAGTGACGCTAAGCTGAAAACTGGCTCTACGTCCATACACCTGTATGAGCTTGCAAGACCAATCTGGCAGAGGCAGCTAGAGCATCCCTTTGTAACCGCCCTCGGGGAGGGTAGTCTACCGCAGGAAAACTTCAAGTTCTACATATGCCAGGATGCTCTATTCCTTAACGAGCTTACAAAAATATTCGGATATGCAACCACCAGGTCCCATCAGCTGGCTCATATGGAGAGGTTTGGAGAACTCCTCCTTAACACTATAAGGGTGGAGCAGGAACTGCATCGTTCATACGCTCAACGCTTCGGTATGTCTCCTGAGGAGATGCTGAGCGTGGAGATGGCACCTACGAACTACGCGTATACCAGCCACTTGCATGCCATAGCTTCCGTTGGCACTCTGCCGGAGATCATCACAGCCATCTTGCCTTGTGCCTGGATTTATGCTGAGGTAGGTAAGTACTTCAGCTCGCAAGGAACACCCGCTAAAGATCATCCTTATAGGGATTGGCTGTTGACTTACTCTTCGGATGATTTTGAACAGGTAGGTGTATGGTTACGCCAAGTACTGGACGAGTCTACAACCCATGCAGATGAGATGGAGATAAGTAGACTGGAAAGGATATTCATCACAAGTAGCAGATATGAGTGGATGTTCTGGGATATGGCTTGGAGACAGGAACAATGGCCAGTTTAGATCTTAGACTCTACGTAATAACAGACAGAAAAGTATCTGGCGGCAGGGCTCATGAAGAGATAGCTGCTGCCGCGATCGAAGGTGGGGCTACGGTAATCCAGTTCAGGGATAAGGAATTAGGGGGCAGGAAACAGGTCGAGACGGCGCTGCGTATTAGAGATATCGCTCGTGCCTCTGGCGTAACGTTTATAGTCAATGACAGGGTGGACGTAGCGTTACTTTCGGATGCAGATGGAGTCCATCTTGGACAAGATGATATACCAGCTCCTATAGCCAGGAAGATTATGGGGAATAAGATAATCGGCGTCTCAGCCTCGACTGTTGAGGAAGCATTATTAGCTCAACAGCAAGGAGCCGATTATTTGGGAGTTGGACCTGTATTCCCCACGGGTAGTAAAGCTGATGCTGCTCCCCCAATAGGTTTGACTGGACTTGCAGAGATAGTGAGAGCTGTGGATATTCCTGTCGTGGCTATCGGTGGCATATCTCAAGAGAATTTGACGGATGTGCTTGAGACGGGTGTGAGTGGCGTTGCGGTAATATCGGCCGTAGTAGCAGCCTCTGATATAACCCAGGCTGCTCGTAATCTACGGGCTATAATAGATGCTCATAGCTCATATGGAGCCAAACATAGATGAAGCTGAATGATATTGGAGAGTTTGGTCTTATAAACCGTCTATTGGACAAGTTGCCTGAATATGGCCGGGATGTGATCGTGGGGCCAGGTGATGATGTAGCGGTTTTGAGGACTAGCTCAGATAAATATATGCTTGCCACTATTGATTCCCAGGTGGAAGGGGTCCACTTTCTGTTTGAATATACAGTGGCCAGGCAGCTGGGTGAAAAAGCAATAGCTATTAATGTCAGTGACATAGCATCAATGGGTGGCCAGCCAAAGCATGCCTTAGTAAGCCTTATGCTTCCCGAGTCATGCCAGCTTGAGGTTGTCGAAGAGCTTTATGAGGGTATATATTCAGCCTCTCGTATGTATGGTCTGGATGTGATAGGAGGGAACATATCTAGCTCTAGGACCGGGCTCATTGTGGATCTCTGCCTTCTTGGAGAGGTCGAGCCGGAGAACCTTGTACTCAGATCCGGTGCTGCACCAGGGGATGGAATCTATGTAACAGGATGGCTGGGAAGCTCTGCTGCTGGTTTTGAGCTGCTGGGCAGCAGGCTGAGGGATTGCGATGAGCGTATTTGGGAAGAGCTTACGAGTTCTCATCTTACACCTAAGGCAAGACTATACGAGGCAAGATCTTTAGTTGCTACCGGGGCGATATCTGCGATGATCGACATAAGCGACGGTCTCATAAGTGACCTTGGGCATATTCTAGAGGCTAGTGAAGTCGGAGCTGTTGTGTATACCGACCGATTGCCTATAGCGACTGCTGCCAGAGAGGCTGCATCTATGCTAGGGAAGGACGTGTTACGTTGGGCTCTGTCTGGAGGTGAGGACTATGAACTGTTGTTGACGGGAGATAGGCACATCTTGGACAGTGTAGCCTCTGATGATGGCTTAGGTGGTACTCCCCTTACACTAATAGGAGAGATATTGCCACAAAGTGCAGGACTGAAGCTGGAAGGCTTGAATGATGCAAGCATACTTAGCCAGGGATGGGACCATTTTAAGAGGTGACTAATCATGAAGCGTACTATGACTATTGCTGGTTCTGATTCTGGTGGTGGTGCAGGTATACAGGCCGACCTCAAGACATTCTCTGCTATGGGCACCTTTGGTACTTCTGTGATCACTGCAATCACTGCTCAAAATACGTTGGGCGTTACTGATGTTTATGGTTTACCGACTAAGATTGTTGAGGCGCAGATTGATGCTGTGATGAGCGATATAGGTACCGATGCCGCCAAGACTGGGATGTTATTTAGTGCTGAGATCATTGAGGCGGTAGCCAATAAGGTCAAGAAGTGGGAGATAGAAAACCTAGTCGTGGACCCAGTAATGGTAGCCAAGAGCGGCGATAGACTCCTGAAAGAGGACGCTATTGAGGCCGTGAGACAGAAGTTAATACCCTTGGCTCTAGTAATAACTCCCAACATACCCGAGGCAGAAGTTCTGACTGATGTTAGTATCAAGAGTGAGGATGACCGGCGAATAGCTGCCAGGGTATTGCATTCAATGGGCGCACGATATGTAATCGTAAAGGGGGGACACCTTGAGGGTGATCCGGTAGATCTGCTATTTGACGGTCAACGGTTCCATGAATTTAGGGGAGAGCGTATACATACAAACAACACCCATGGGACTGGATGTACGTTCTCTTCAGCTATAGCTGCCCAGATCGCCAAGGGTAGAAGCATCTACGAAGCTGTGTCTATAGCTAAAAGATACGTGAGCGAGGCCATAAGGCAGGCGCCCCGTATAGGGTCTGGGCATGGCCCCTTGCAGCATTTTCCTAGATGGGATGCAAATCTTCAGTAAAAACAAGGAGGGTAGGATTGAATTACGAGGCAAAAGCAGTTGAAACCCTAAGGATAGTAGCCAGAAATAAGCCTTTGGTCCATCACATAACCAATATAGTTGTGGCAAACGATACTGCTAATCTGACTCTAGGCTTGGGAGCTCTCCCAGTGATGGCTGATGCAGTTGAAGAGGTAGAGGAAATGACGGCATCAGCAAAGGCGCTGATACTCAACATAGGAACTCTTTCTGGAGAGTCTATTGAGGCTATGATGCGTGCTGGTAGATCTGCTGCCGAGCACAATGTACCTATAGTTCTTGATCCCGTTGGAGTAGGTGCAACTAAGCTACGCACCGAGACGGCCTTGCGTATCCTGGCGGAGCTGCCGGTGACTGTTGTTAGGGGTAACAGAGGAGAGATAGGCGCGCTCGTAGGTTCAGGCAAAGTCAGAGGGGTAGAGGCTGTAGGTGATGAAGACCCCAGAGATGTAGCCAGAAGGTTCTTTGAGCGCTTCGGGGTAGTTACGGCTGTTACAGGCGTATTTGATGTTGTGGTTGGTAAGAATAATGCCTTTGAGGTCCATAACGGCCATCCATTGCTTGCAAGAATTACAGGATCTGGTTGCATGGCGACTACAGCTGTAGGTGTTTTCCTGACCACCGGTGAGGACCCTGCTCTACAGACAGCCTTAGCTTTAGGATCTTACGGCGTGGCTGCGGAGCGCGCTGCAAAGCATGAGCCAGGTCCTGGGACTTTCAGGAGTAAACTACTTGATGAGGCTGCTGCCCTGCTCACTAAGGGAGTGGATGGAATAGATATTCGCGAGTTGTCGGGCTGACTTTCCGTCAGTACAGGGAATCTAATTTACCTGTACTGATGAATTCCAAGAAGATAAGAAGAACCGATGCTCCATTAAGCAATTAGCAATTCATTGTACCCTGCGGGTTCGGCAAAACTAAAGGTAAGAACAAAAGTGGCGCTGGGGGTGCAGAATTATATGATTTCAACACCCATCGCAAAACCTTGCTTAAATTATCATGGTAAATGCAAAAGGACTTCATATCGAAGGACTAATAAGTTCGAGTTCTTCTGCCTTAGATCATCAAGCTTGTCTTAGTTTGTCCCTACAATACCTGCCATTGTAGGATTAACTATGTTGTTTGATAGGAACATCCTACGTAGCTTCTTCGTTTGATACTTGGCAGGGCTAAAGACTGTCGTTCAGTACTATATTCCTTCTTTAGATCTTCTAATACCTGGAGGGTATCTTGATTATTGGTGAGTTATCTATACTTCTACTCGCCTTAGCGACCTTGGTTTTGCTGTATGTGTCTCGTCAATCAACTAGTACAACACCTGGATCACGCAATGAAGGGGAATTGCGTGCCCTTATTCTTACAGCTGCTGTCGGTGGTGGACATGAGGCTATAGGACAAGCCGTTAGAGCAGAGCT
>JBHORE010000066.1:0-12117 GCA_042408415.1 Thermobaculum sp. | reverse complement strand
TATCAGCTTAAGGTTAGGAGACATCAGAGTTATGTCGGCTGATTCCATTGCTATGTCCGTACCACTGCTCATAGATATTCCCACATCAGCTAATGTCAAAGCTGGGGCATCGTTGATGCCATCCCCAACCATCGCAACCTTATTACCTTTGTCTCTTAGAGACTTTATCACTTCGGCTTTCTGATCAGGTTTCACCTCGGAAATAACCTGATCCACACCCAGCCTACGCGCTATTGCCTCGGCTACTAGCCTGTTATCACCAGTAAGGATCAAAACTTCCTTTCCGATATTCTTCAGGCTCTTAAAAAGGGAGAAACTCTCAGCCCGTAGTTCATCCTCCACAGCTATAACTCCCACCAATTGGTCATCAACAGTGACCATTATGGGAGTAGCACCCCTTGCAGCCACATTCTCCACTACTGTACTGTAGGAGTCTACAGCTCTATCTCCAAGCATCTCGGCCATCATGCGAGGGTTACCTGCGAGCACCTGCTTGCCCTCAATCTCCGCTCTCACTCCGCCACCAACTATGGCCTCGAATTTGCTTGGCTTAGTTATGCCGATATTATTACGCTGAGCATGCTCTACAATCGCCCGAGCCAGCGGGTGTTCGCTCAGCACCTCTGCAGAGGCAACTATTCGCAGTAGCGAGACTGCATCAAAGCCATTCACTGGTATTACATCGGCCACCACAGGCTTGCCCTTCGTCAGCGTGCCGGTCTTATCTAGCACGAAGGTATCGACCCTTGAGAGTGCCTCCAGAGCAATGGCATCCCTAACGAGGATACCCATCTGAGCGGCCCTACCGGTTGCAACTATAATCGCAGTAGGAGTAGCTAGTCCCAGAGCACATGGACAGGCTATTATGAGGACAGCTATGAAGTTGAGCAAAGCCATAGTAAGCCTGGGTTCAGGACCAAACACCAGCCAGATAACGAATGTTACCAGGGCTATACCTATCACTGCAGGCACAAAGTATCCCGCTATAACATCTGCCAGCCTCTGTATGGGAGGCTTTGACCCTTGGGCTTGCTCGACCAGTCTTACTATCTGGGCAAGCAGCGTCTCACTCCCCACACGAGTGGCTCTGAAAGCAAATGAACCGCTTTGGTTTATGGTTCCGGCAAACACCTGAGAGCCAACTGCTTTGTCGACTGGTATTGACTCCCCGGTTATCATCGACTCATCAACCACGGATCTGCCACCAGTGACAACCCCATCTACTGGGATTCTTTCACCAGGTCGTACTATTACTATGTCTCCCGGCACCAGCTCGCTCACAGGCACCTCAACCTCCTGTCCTTCCCTCATGACCCTGGCAACCGGAGGCTGAAGATCCAGTAGCTTCCTGATCGCATCCGAAGCTTTACCCCTAGCTCTAGACTCCAAGGCCCTACCAAGAAGCACCAAACCTATTATTATCAAGCCAGTATCGTAGTACACATGGGGAGTTTCTCCCATCATGGCGAAGACCCCTGGAAATAGCGTGACTAGTGCGCTATAGATAAACGCCGCGGCGGTACCTACCGCGATAAGGGTGTTCATATTCGCATTTCTGTGAAGTGCCGATCGCCACGCAACTTTGTAGAAGGTCCAACCTGTCCAAGCTTGTACTGGTAGCGTTATTAGCAGACCAAGCCAGTTGATCGCTTTAGGATCTATAGCTTGAAGCACAGAGAGGTAGTCCCTCATTGAGAGGAACATCAGAAACAGTCCAGACACAAGGCTAACAACAGCCTTCGTGATTGTATTTTTGTACTCCTGCTGATGATCAGTCTGAAAGACCTGCGTTTGGGCAGCGTCTACAGGCCTGGCCTTATAACCTGCATCCTCTACGGCCTTGATCATCTCCTGGGGGGCCACCACCCCAGGCACATACCTTACCAAGGACCTGGATGTAGCAAAGTTCACATCTGCAGACAGCACTCCTGGGAGATTAGCAAGAGCCTTTTCTACAGCCATGACACAGGAGGCACAAGTCATACCCTCAATCTGCAGTTCAACGGTAGCTTCCGGTACATCATAACCTGCGTTTCTAACGGCTTCGGCTATCTGCAAGGCAGACACTGGTGCTCCCAGCCTCACAGAGGCTTTACCGGTTGCCAGGTTGACATCCACAGCCTCTACGCCAGGCAACTTACTTATTGCCTGTTCCACATGGCGCACGCAGGAGGCACAGGTCATGCCTTCAACTGGTATAGTTAGATTCTTTTCCTCAGAAGTGGTGGCCATGAATTCATTTCCTCCTTCCACAGGTACATACATCGCCACAGGTGCACACAGCACCATGCTTGCTTCGCCATCTGCCAACCTTGGCCCTGTTGCCGCAGATCTCCATAGAGCACCACACTCTCTTGCCGTTGCGCGAGGCATCGTAGAATATGCAGTCGCATCCAAGGCACTTGCGTACCCTTTGCCAGCCCCCCGAAGTTATCATGTCAGCCACCAGCAGATAGAGCTGTATAATGGGACTTCCGTTGCTGCTTATAGCCAAGCGTCCATCAATGATCTCCAGAGTGGCTGGATGAGTCTGTAGATAGCTGTTGATACGACGGGCCAGATCATCGGTTGTAAGCTCGCCCTTTAGGTTTGCTCTTAACATCCTCCCGATATCGCCAGCCTCGATAAGATCCTGCTGGGTGCCGATAAAGCCAGTGGTCCTCTCAAGTTCATCAGGAGAAGGGTTCTGTCCATGCCGTATAGAAGGAGTGTTCAGGAGATCCACCAGGCACTGAGGATTTGTAGAGCTGATCGTTATTGCATAGGCTGAATTTACATGCTCCATAGTTTTCATGTAACTATCATAATAGTATTTAGTGGTTACATCAAGGGTGGCAATTATGCTTATTGGGGATCAAACTGTTATACTCGAGCAAGCAAGTATTACTAATTGGTACGACTTGAGGCCACAGAGGGTAGGATATGATCCGTATCAACATCGACCCTATAATGTTTCAGCTAGGCCCATTGGCGTTTAGCTGGCATGGTTTGTTTACTGCAATCGCGGTAGTGGTAGCGGTTTGGCTGGGATTAAGCCTTGCACAAAGATATAACGTAGACCAGGAGAAGCTCAGTAATCTGATCATATGGATAATAGTGGGGGGGGTTGTTGGCGCTCGCCTGATGCACGTGCTAGACCATTTATCCTATTACAGTCAGAATCCTATCGAGATAATAGCCGTTTGGAAGGGCGGGATTGCAGTATATGGCTCATTCATCGGTGGTATATTGGCAGGTCTTATAGCAGCCAGGTTATATCGACTACCTGTATGGCCTTTGTTGGATGCTGCGGCTCCCGCCATGCTTGTTGGTCAGATGATAGGCCGTATCGGTTGCCTAATTAACGGGGATGCATGGGGAGAACCCACCAACGCAGGTTGGGGCCTTGTATACGTTAACCCTGGTGCACAGCTCCCCTCTTCCCTTATAGGTGTGCCAACACATCCCTATCCCATCTATGAGATAGTGGCTTGTGGCATCCTGCTTGTCATAGTGTTCTATCTATGGCGCAGAGTGCAGGTCCCTGGTGTGACTTTTCTAGTAGCTGCCATAGGTTATGGCGTAATCAGGTTCGGACTGACCTACTTCCGACAGGAAACGATCGTTGCCTTTGGGCTTCAGGAAGCACAAATCATCGCGCTCGTTACTATCGTGCTTTCTCTCATACTTTTGGTAGTCAGGCTAGGGATCAGCAGATCAAGCTATACGCTTACCACTTCAGAACAGAGTAGATAAGAGGAGAAGATGAGTCAGAGCAGAAGAGCAACTCAAACCAACAGGGCTGCCCTGGTACTATCACTAGTCGTTGTGGTAGTAGCCGTTGTTATAGTGGCGCTACTAATAATTCTCAACAGGCCAGCATCTACGACACCTGAATCAGCTCCAAATAGAAACCAAGTAGCTGTGCCCACAGGTGTTCCGGCTGAAGGTAACGTGATGGGTGATCCTAATGCCCCGGTCACAGTAGAGGTCTGGGCCGACTACCAGTGTCCGTATTGTCGCGAGTTTGTTATGGGGCCTGAGGCACAGCTTAAGAAGACCCTGATTCCTGAAGGGAAGGTGAAGCTAGTGTACAGAAACTTCGCCTTTATAGGGCAGGAGTCTGTAGATGCCGCAGCCGCTGCTTATTGTGCTCAGGATCAGGGCAGGTTCTGGGATTACAACTACAAGCTGTTCTCTGAGCAAGGGGCCGAGAATTCTGGAACCTTTAGCAAGGCTAACCTGATAAATTTTGCCGGCGCCCTGGGATTGAACGTTGCCCAGTTCAGGTCCTGCCTAGATAGTGGGAAGTATCTGTCCAAGGTACAAGCGGATACTCAGGAGGGAAGATCCAAGGGCGTACGGGCAACCCCAACTATCTTCGTTAACGGAGAGAAAATAGAGGGATTACCGAGCTACGAGCAGCTAGTGCAGGCTATCAATTCAGTTCAGAGCAAGTAGGGTAAGGCTATGTGGCGTAACATAGTTATGTTGGCTCTGTCAATAGCGGGCACAGCCGTAGCAGCTTACCTCACTTGGGTCCATTACAGTGGCAATCTTGCACTATGTTTGGGGACGGGAGGATGCGAGAAGGTACAGACCAGTGCCTACTCGGTAGTCATGGGCGTGCCGGTGGCACTCTTGGGTCTTCTGATGTACCTAGCCCTGGACGTACTCTTGGTGTGGCTGTTCTTGAGTAAGAATAATGTTTTGCCAGCAGTTGCAATATTTGGTATCTCGCTGGCAGGTACTCTTTATTCTGCATATTTGACCTATCTGGAGCTCTATGTGATTCATGCTATATGCCCTTGGTGTGTCACGTCTGCAGTCATAATAACGCTGCTATTTCTATTCTCGACAGCTGAGATGTCCAAGTTTTACAGAGACGAGGCTGTCATCGAAGGCTAATGCTTCCTCGCACGATCACGAGCCGCACGCAATCTTGATAACCTTTCATCCTTAAAAGCGGGCTCCTCTCCTTCCTCTATCAAGCCCCCTAAACCACCCGAGATGTTATTATGTCTATCAATAGTGGTACTAGCTCTGCCGGCACTCCAAACAGTCCTTAACCTGCGAACGTCTAGCACCTTTAGGAGTTCAGAGCTCAGCCTTAACCTTCTGAAGGCCACCTCCAGCAGCAAGCACAGCAGGGAGGCGAGCAGCAGCGGCCACCAGAGATCTACTCTCGAATAGGATCTTGCATTAGATCTGAATATCTCCTGAGGAGCTTTCAGCTTACTACCTCCAGTTGCTGAGGATAAAGCTTCCAGGATAGCTGTATTCAAGCCAAAGCTCTTGTATTCAGGGGAGTAAGGTACGATGAAGCCTGATGTGGGGGCAGTCAAACTTCCGGTAGGAGTGCTTAGGGTCACAGATGTTATGTACGAGCCCGGAGCAGTCGTTTGCAGCTTGCCTTCATAATGTCCTGGTGCTGTTTGCTCGAGGCTTACCTCGTGGGTTTGCCCGCCCGGGGCAGCTATCACTGCCCTAGCCTGAGCCCCATTAATAAAGCTACCACTTGGATTGATAGCATCTACAGTCACAGAGGTATAACCGCTCTCATAAATTGTCGACACCTGAACGTTCTCGGAAGATCGCGGCATTACCCAATCCACAGCCTGCTGCCATAACCGAGCATATTGCTGGGTACCCAGCCAGCTTTTACTCCATCGTCCACCCGCATCTGAGGTCCATGCTACTGCCCTGCCTAAACCATATTGCCATTGAGCCAAGACTGGATCCTTCTGAGGCGACACCAGCGCTACTGTCGACCCCGGCTTTGGGAAAGTGGCGACGTACCCTAGGAGAGGAGGTGTGCTATCTATACCTTGCAGTATCGGGCTAGGTGCATAGCTAGAGGGATAGAACTGCCTCTCCTGAATGTAAGCCCTCATATGTTTTTGAGTTTCCTTCAGTACTATCTGCGGTATGTCTGCGCTATCTCGGGTGTTATAGAAGGTGCCGCCACCCTTCTCAGCTATGGACTTGAGTAGTTGGGCCGAGCCTCCAGCTGCGGATACGGTACTTATAGTGATACCATACTTCCTAGCCTTAGCTATCAGCTGATCATAGTTACCTACATTGCTCCAGCCGTCGGTGAGCAATATCACATGCTTGTTCTTGGCTTTGACATTGATCAGAGAATCAATGGCTTCAGCTAATCCTCCATAGATATTAGTGCCACCACTGCCCTGGATACCAGCTACTTTCTCAGCTATGGAACTTTTGTCCGTTACAGGCTCGGGGCGGATCACCCAACGAGGGGCAGTGTCGAAAGCTACTACACCGAAGATGTCGTTAGGGCCTAAGGTCTCAGAACTAAGTATCGCTGACTCCTTAGCTATATCTACCTTAGGGATGCCTCCAGGATATTGCTCGAGGAGCTTTGAGCCTTCGCAATGGCATGCAGCCATACTACCGGACTTGTCTATGGCCATTACTACCGCAACCTGAGGTTCTTTATCTGGATTTCTAATCTGGGAATCCACGGGCAGTGTCTGCTCCAGGGGGGTGTTGAAGTACCCACCGAGAGCAAAAGCTCTGTCGCCACCAAGCACCACCAGTCCCTTCCCAAGGTCATGTACGTATACCTGAAGGGTCTTCCCGGCATCTTGGAGAGAGTTAGCCGGTACGTTTACCAGAATCACAGCATCATATTTGGCCAGCATAGATATATCTTTGGGCACGTCATCGCTATTGACGACATCCACTACGAGCTTTCCTGCTCTTAGAGCTGCAACAAGTCCACTAGCCTCTCCTTGGGATCCTTCTGCCACTAGCACCCTAGACGGGGCCTCGACATACGTGAAGCTAGCAGCCCTATCGTTCTGGGAGATCTCATCTTGCGCCGCTTCTATTCGAGCCTCCCATTTATGCACGCCCTGGACCTGCCCTGGAAGGGGTACCACAAAAGTATTCTTCCCGGCTTTAAGGTTTACATCAGAGCTAACGATGCTCTTGTCGCCGTCCAGCACCGTCAGTTTAGCCCGCTGTTGAACGGTACTACTTACTACTATCTGCAAGCTGAAGCTCTGTCCTGGTTTGACCCTTGCAGGTGCTTTGACCGAATCAACCAAAGCATCAGCTTTGGGAAGTTGAGATACCGGGTAGTAGTCCACTGTCACCCCAAACGTCTGAGCAAGGCGAGTCACCTCCTGTATATCGCCCACATTGTTGTTGCCATCACTGAGCAGGACTATCTTTTTGGAGGAGTCCGCAGGAAACATGGAGAAGGCGAGTCGCATAGCTGAAGGGATGTCCGTTGCGGTTGAATCAGGGCGAGACAGAAAATCAGGCAGCTTGCCATCAGAAGAAGTAAGTGAGTCTATCAAAGGTTCCTTCCCAAATACCACCACTCCTAGGTCCACATCCTGACCAGCTAATTGATAAGTCTTGCGCACGAACTCTTTTGCCCTCGCTACACCCTCTGGTCCGACGCTATCGGAGGCATCGACCAGGAACACAACGCCCAATCTGTGACTTGGTAAGCGCAAGTACAACCCAGATAGGGCAAGGATGAGACAAGTCAGGCCTACTACCCTAGCGGTTGCCACGAGGACTTTCCGCATCCTGCCAAGCCTCAGCACCCTAGCAGACAGCGGTACAATTGGCAGCAATAATAGCAGGAACAGGAACAGGGGGCTATCAAATCCTAGCCTCATGCGACCCTCCTCCTGCGAGGCATATGCCTACTAACGTACAGGGTCCATTCCAAGAAAAGCACAGTGAGCGCAATGAATGCCAGAGGGCGCCAACGCACTCTTGTGTTCGCAGGCGTTCGTTGCTCAGAGTTAGTAGTTGAATCCCCTGTAGACTCCAAGCTGGCATTAGCCCCTATGTTGGACTCTATTCGACTGCCAGCGTTGACCACGAAGCGCCTTAGTACATTACCTTCCTTATCCAGGACCTCGTACACTCCAGCCTGATACGTCTCAGCAAAGACTCCTGACGACACGGGGTACAACTTACCATCAGGAGCTCTGACCGATCTCTCGTTCTGTCCCAGAGGCACCACTGTTCCTAGGGATAGGGATTGATTCAAGTCGCTCATGTTGGCTGGTCTCATGTAGTCCAGGATGTTACTTACGAGTATAGGGAAGGAAACCTGCAATGGCATATCAGAATCCTCAGGGGAGAATGCCAAGGCAAGCACTCTCCTGCCCGCGTTATCACCCACAGCCATGACAGGCACATCTCCGGAATAAGCCAGGGGCGTCATCCATTCTGGTAGCGATATTCTGCGTGCGCTGGCGATAGATACAGTAGTCAAATCCACGTAGCGCAGCAGGGGATGATCCTCTTGAGCCGTGATCTGGAGAGAATCCAGTTGACCAGCAATGCTGAAGAGCTCATTGCCAGGGGTACCCATGAGTACTAGATTGCCTGTAAGTGGAAGCTTATCCGGCAAGCTGCCATCGAACACGTACAGGTCGTAGCCAGCGGGAACTTCTTTTGAGGAAGACTTGTACAGATCAACGTTCGGATAAAGGCTTAGCGCTTTCTGCAAGAACGGACTTTCCCTGCCGTAGAGCAAGACCTTTACAGGAGGAAGTGGATCTCGAAGGGTCCAAGCTCGATCATCCTCGGGCAGATCATCGCCTGGTGACAACCTAGCTTCTATCACATTGCCCACCGGCACATCATTGATCTCGATACCCGTGGATCTGTTTGACGGTAAGGTGATCTTTCTCGAGTCGTACAAGTCACCATCGACGAGCATACTTACATCGACTGTTCTCGAGGATCCATAGTTGGCGATCGATATCCACAACTGCACTCCGCTACTGCTATGTCTTGTGGCCATGGCTACTATGCCCGAGTTGCTACCATCACCAGCCACACGTTCTATGCGCACAGGATAGGGCATATCAGGAAGCGATTGTGCGTTATAGGCACCATCGGTAAAAAGAATTATAGTAGGGTTCCTCATCCTACTGGCGATGGACCTAGCCAGCAGGAAAGTATCACCTAGGTTATTCTCACCATAAGCCAGACTGATATTTCGAGCTGCACGAATTATCTCTCCTGTGTCAGTCGTAGGGCCTACAATCACAGAAGGTTGAGGGCCAGCGGTGACAAGGGCAGCGGAACTGCCATCTGGCAAGCTTTTAGCCAAAGCCTCTATCCTGCTGATTGCCATCTCTAGTCGATTGGGATTTACGTCTCTGGAGGCCATGCTGGTCGAGGTATCCAGGATAATCACGACGTCACCACTGATGTAGGGGTTGGTCTTCCACATAGGCCTGGCCATGGCTAATACCAACAATGCTAGGATCAACAGCTGCAGGAGAAGAAAGATATTGCGCCTCAACTTTTGCCAGGGTGCGTTGGCCTCTAGATCCTGAGCTATATTCCTCCACAGGAAGTTACTCGATACCACCACCCTATCAGGGCGCGGTCGTAGTAAGTACATGACCACCAGAGGCAGAGACAGCAGCATTAGCGCCAGAGCCAAAGGGGTAGCAAAAGCCATAAGCCTTACTCCAGAACCTTCAGCCTGCGCAGATCGTCAAAGAGTATCTGCTCGATGTCCTGATCGCTGATCACTTGAAGATATGCTATTCCAACCATCTTGCAGGTATCCCTGATACCATTCAGCCAAGATTGCAGTTCCAGTGTATAGCGCTCCAAGGCATCGTTATCCGCTCGTATCGAGATCGCCTCTCCGGTTTCAGAATCTATGAGTTCTAATTGCCCATCAGCCAGCTGTGGCTCGATCTCATCCCGTGAAAGGACATGCAGGAGGACAACTTCAGAACCTCTGCCACGGAGCCTGCGCAAGCCCTTATGTATGTCTCCAGCCTCCATGAGATCACTGATCACTACCACCAGCTCGGTCCTTCTTAAACCAGAAGCCAATCTCGTCAACAATCTTTCAAGGTTGACCTTGCCTGCAGGCCGGCAGCTAGCGATCATATTTAGCAGCTCTCTGAATCCTACTCTACCTCGGAACCTACGAGATGAGGTATAACCCTGAGGGCTCGGCTCTACCAATACCAGGTTGTCCAGGTCATTGAGAGCTATGTATCCAAGTGCAGCGGCGAGACTAGCAGCCACAGAGATCTTTGATGGCGTCCCAAAGCCCATGGAGTTGCTCGTATCCAGCACCAGCCGGACGGTCCTGTCTTCCTCCTCTTCCATCAATTTGACATACAGGCGATCGCTACGGGCGTACAGATTCCAATCCACCCTCCTGAGGTCATCCCCAGGCGAGTAATCTCTGTAATCAGCAAACTCTATGCTCTGCCCCCACTTGGTGCTGCGACGCTCACCTCTCATCCTCCCGGAATACCTGCCCCGATGCATCAGGGAAACGGAATCCAGCTTTCGTACCAGATCGGGAGTTATAACCGACGTTATATCTGTCAGGTCGAAGGATACATTGGTCATGTTATTAGATCCTGGTAAGTGAAGCCACGAGCGACTCTACTATGTCGCGAACGATACTCTCCGTTGAAATATTCTCAGACTCTCCTTCATAGTTGAGTATTATCCTGTGGCGCAGGGCCCAGGCAGCGATCTCGTTTATATCCTCTACTGCCACGTTGTAGCGCCCATCAAGCAAAGCTTTCACCTTGGCACCAAGTATCAGTGCTTGGGCACCCCTGGGACTTGACCCAAACCTGACGTATCTCTTCACACTTGCGGGCGCCGCAGGGTTATCAGGATGGGTCCTAAGGACAAGCTCAGAAACGTAAGACAGAACATGAGGGGCAACTGGTACATCCAGGGACAATATCCTCATCTGATTAATAGCATCGGCATCTGCTGCTTTCTCTACCGAAATGGTGGCAGGTGTAGTGGTTGTCTCCAGGATGCGCACCAACTCTTCAGGAGAGGGGCTGGGAACAAGCAGCTTGAACATGAATCGATCTAGCTGTGCCTCGGGAAGCGGGTAGGTACCCTCAAGATCGATAGGGTTTTGAGTAGCCAACACAAAGAAGGGCTCTGGCAGAGCATGAGTGTCGTTGCCTACGGTGACTGCGTGCTCCTGCATAGCCTGCAGCAGGGCGGACTGCGTCTTTGGGGTAGCTCGATTTATCTCGTCTGCGAGCACTAGGTTGGCAAAGATGGGGCCCTCCTGAAACCTGAAGCGACGGGCTCCAGAGGCATCCTCTTCCAACACATTGGTACCGGTGATATCAGATGGCATCAGGTCGGGTGTGAACTGGATGCGGCTGAAGTGCAGGTCAAGCACTTCGGCGAAGGTACGCACAGTCATAGTCTTCCCTAAACCAGGTAGTCCTTCCAGGAGGGCATGACCACCAGAGAGGATACATATCAGGGTTCCCTCTACAAGCTCCCTCTGGCCGATTATCCTCTTGGAGACCTCACTAAGTATGCGTTGAGCTATATTGGTGAAATCATCCGGTGAGATAGAAAGTCTATTCGTCATTTGTTCCCCTGCCCTCGAGATTTACCATCCTCTCCTGATGGCGCTATCTGATCGAAATACTCCCTCACGTAGTCCTTTAGTGAGACCGGTATATACTTATCTTCCAAATACGAATAGGCTGCCTGGCTATAGTCGGCGTAAGCCTCGGAATAACTCCTGTTCGCCTGATTCTTAGCTCCCTGGCCCACGCTTGTGCCCTCCTGATTTCCAGAGGAGTTCGACCCCCCCCTCACAAGTTTCTTCCCCTTGCTATCTATTCTGGATGGGGCGTAAACGGGCATGTCCTTAGGTAAGGGGGTAGTACCCTTATTGGCCCCGCCAGCTATTCCACCTTGGCCGCTCTTATTACCCTGACCGACACCAGTCCTGGCTCCACCTCCGGTTCCACCAGTGGTGCTCGATCCGGATAATCCTTGTCCAGCACCCTGATTGCTGTTAGTTTTGGCTCCCTGACCGCTTCCAGAAGAGGCATTACCCTGCTGGTTATTGCTCTGAGAAGTGTTGCCTCCTGAGGATAACTGATTACCCGAGCTGGAAGCTGCCGCGTTCCGATCACCTGACTGTGCCAGAGACTGCCTGCTATCCTGGAGCTGCGACAGCGTTCGTTCGACGGCATCAGCTGTCGAAGCTCTGGATATCCCAGCTTCGATCTGCTGCTCTAGCGAACCCGATAGATTGCCGTTCATAGCTGATTGTCTGAGGGCGTTAGACAGTTCAGATGACAAGCCAGAGGTCTCGGAAGC
>JBHORE010000063.1:0-22075 GCA_042408415.1 Thermobaculum sp. | reverse complement strand
AAACTCGAGAAGAGCAGGAGGACAAGATCCTAGAGCTCCTAGATAAGTACTCAATAGACCTGGTAGTACTTGCACGGTACATGCAGATACTCACACCCAAGGTGGTGAACGCGTATCGCCAGAGGATGATAAACATACACCATTCCTTCCTTCCAGCCTTTGTGGGGGCTAATCCTTATCATCAAGCACACGCCAGAGGCGTAAAGATTATAGGAGCTACTGCTCACTATGTGACAGAGGAGCTAGATGCAGGTCCTATAATCAATCAGGATATAGCTCACGTGTCTCACAGAGACACAGTCCAAGACATGATCAGGATAGGACGTGAAGTTGAGCGAAGAGTACTCGCTCGCGCAGTCAGATGGCATCTTGAGGACCGGGTATTGGTCGATGGTAACCGTACGGTTGTCTTCGAGTAGGTGGCTCAATGCCCCGATATTTTATAGGCTGTATAAGCTAGTGCCTCCCTGATAACATACCTGGTCTCCGCTGCGGGATCCTTATCTATAGGGCTGTTGGGAGTAGGGGATCCAGTTACATTGAAGCCGACCGATTTGGCCATCTCCAGGGATCGATACATATGGAATCTATCGCTTACGATGATCAAAGAACGAACATGTTTGGGTTGTAATATGTTTTTGGCTGCACGCAAGCTGCTGTAAGTGCTTCGGCCATGGGGTACTGCCATGAGTGAATTAGAAGGTATGCCTCTCTTTAGAAGATAGCGCACACCAGAATCCGCCTCGGTATAGGTGTCCCCTCTTGCTTTGCCCCCTACAACCACAACCCTTGGGGCAAGCCTCTTCTTATATAGAGCGAGCGCGTGGTCCAGTCTTGCTCTGAACACAGGGGAGGGTCTGCCATTGTACTGAGCAGCTCCAAGTACGAGTATGGCGTCCGACTTCACTGCATTGTCGGTGTTCCCTACCTTATGGATCTTTATTAGTACGTTTCCGAACCAGACAACTACTAATAGAAGTGCTATGGCCAATAACAGACGCTTTATAAGTTAGCTCCTTACTATCAGTAACTATTTGAAAGGGTTCTCGTATGATTAGATGCAAACTTGAGAGCCCTTCTAGGCTTCTTTTTCCATATTAGGGCTCTTAGTCATAACTACTATAGCTATCCCTAAGATTATAAAGGGCATAGATATGATTATCATGGGGCTTATATGTTCGTCTCCGATGAACGCGCCTAATATCACTGCTACTATCGGATTGACGTACGCGTAGCTGGTCGCCAAAGAAGGTCTGACGTTTTCTAGTAGAAAGCTGTAGGCAGTAAATCCAACTAGGGAGCCTATCACCGTGAGATAAGTTATCGCTACGGAAGCCTCGAATGTTATCGGAAGACTTATTCTTTCTCCAAGAACAAGGCCAATCAACAACATCATTGCTCCCCCCATAAGCATCTCACAGGCACTAGCCATAAGCCCTGAGGGAATAGAGAGCCTCTGGCTTATGACCGAGCCAAAGGACCAACAGATAGAGGAAGCAATTACTATAGCTGCCGATATAGGCTCTGATCTTAGTTGACCATCTAAATTGAGCAATGCTACTCCCAGGAAGCCGATTGTCAGACCTATCCACTCTAGCCTACCCGGTTTTCTTCCCATCAAGCTGAGGAATATCGCTGCCCACAAAGGCGTAGCCGCTATAACTAAGGCGACTAGGCTCGAGGCTACGTTCTGCTCAGCAAAGCCTACTCCACCATTTCCTATAAGCAGGAGGAGAGCACCTACCACGGTGCACGAGAGCCATTGCTCTCTTGTAGGTGTTGAATGGCCCTGAAACCGTAACCATGTATAGAGCACAGAGCCCGCTATCAGGAATCTTATTCCCCCTAGAAGCAATGGTGGGAAGCTGTTTAGGGCAAATTTTATGCCTAAGTAAGTGGATCCCCATATGAGGTACACTGCTAAGAGCGCAAATACGATATGTATGGTGGAAGGAGAGTCCTTCTTAACCAGGCTAGACCCTGTATCTAGCAGCTTATCTTCAATGTTCATATTCTGCAGATCGGAACTTAAGTTTTTGTTACCCTTCAGTAATATATATGCCCAGTATATACCATTACCTTGATGCCGCTCTTGCTGACTTATTGGGGACAGATATTGTAGGGCATGTAGTACTTTGAAGATATATTGCAGGGTTTACTTGTCTATGCTTCTAAAAGGGCAAAATCTCTGGTGCCAGAGGAGAATTAGTCTTCCTCTGGCTCGTCCTCAGCGATGCTCTCACCTGTAAGCTCCTGGTATCTCATAGCATAGGCGACATCAGCTGTCATGCCCATGTCCCATAGATCCTCTCTGTCAGGATACATCTTTCTAGCGATACGCAGTGCCCAATAGTTACCTAGATAGTATTTCTTGATCAGCTCCTGCGGATCGTTTACTTCTCGCAGCTTCTCCAGCATTATATAGGTGAGTTCCTCGAACTCAGATTTCAATCTGCCCCTGCTCTTCCATCTCTCCCATCTACCTAAGGCTCTCCGCCACTGAGCGGGCATTTTATCGACAGCCATTCTCTTTTCCTACCTCCGGATCGGGATTAATCAGTTTGCTCCTTATGCTCAGTATCTTGCTTTGGAAATAGCTTTCGGGCTCTCTCCAGTGCGTCGGAGTAGAACTTCTTGAGCAGATCGTTGCTGGGCTGTAATCCTGTGGAGTAGTAATACTGAGCGCTTCTACCTACTACAAATGTGCCTGCATAGGCAATTATAGTTTTGGGTATGGCGCCCACACCAAAAGGCATTAAGTCTGCCAGCTCCCTGGCTACTGTTCTCCAGAAGAAGCCAGCCCCGACTACTGGTATTATCTCCGTCAGAATCTTTCTGCCGCTATGTATGTCCTGGCCATTGACGGCAGCCAGCTTAAAGACTAGCATAATCTGGTTCTTGGTGAGCACAAGCAGATCGGCACTAGCTGCTGCTATATTGCCGATAATAGGTATAACCAAGGGGATATTGGACATGAGCGCAAATTGAGCATTAGCTCTAGAAGCTTCGGATATAAGCTGGTTGGCAACTATTGGTCTAAAGGGTGGAAGTTGCCTTGCAATAGCTATATCAAATGCATCCAACTCTTGCAATATCGCGCGCAATAGGGTCTCGATAGAATCCTGGATGCGTACTAGCTTGATCTTGGCGCGAGAGTCCCTGAGCATGCTGTTGAATCTGTCCAAAGTGTTTTGATCACCAACAAGCGCTGCAGCATTCAAGAGCAATACTATGATAGGTAATCCTATGCGAGCTATTCTCCCTAATAGTTCTAGGTCCGATTGTCTAACCTGTCCGTGGTCAAGTACATAGAGTACTAATGATGCTCGCTCAAATACTGGAGACCATCCAGTATCTGCATCATGCTCTGTCAAGGTTCCAGAAGTGTAGTGTGCGCCTCCTGATAGAAGGTTTATAGTCTTTTGGCGAAGCTCTCGAGATGGGCCGGTTATCACCAGCGCAAAAGGCATGCTGGCTTTCTCCCGTACCTCATCTAAGCTAACTTCTTTCATGAGATTGATCAGGGTTCTGGTTCTGCGAATCATAAATCTCCTCTTTTTAGAAGGGATAAGCCCAGCTTACTAAAATTAGTATCATAGATAGGGTAAGCCAAGTTTACACGAAAGGCAAAGACAAGTGGAATTTCGTCACGAATGGGAAGTTGTGATCGATGCTCCTGAGGAGATCCCAGGACTTTGGGTTCGTTGTGTCTTCTGTAGAGCAATGGTGGAAGTGCTAATGGTTGAATCTCCTGAGGGGGGGGTATTTTTGCGTACCCATCTTATAGAAGAGGGTGCTCATCCCGTTTCTAATGAAGACCTAGATTATATAAGCAAAGCTGTCTATCATCAGTTTGTACTACCCCAGCTGCATACAGATGCATCAGGAGAGGCTAATTAGTAGCAAATAACGATAGCTTTGCCCTCTTACGAATGCTTTAGGTAGCATAGCTACTAGAATTATTTAGGAGGATATGTACCTATATGGAACATTCTGCAACTATAGTTGTGTATAGTACCTCTTGGTGTGGCGACTGCAAGAGGACGAAGATGATTTTGGATAGTATGAAGATTAATTATAAGCTTATAGATCTGGAGCTTCATCCTCACGCCGAGGAGGAGATGCTAAAAGTAAATGGGGGTATTTGGAGAGTCCCCACAATAATCCTACCTACGGGGAAGGTATTGGTAGAGCCTTCTGTAAACGAGCTTTTGGCCGCCTTGGAAGGTCAAGCCGCGTAGATCATAGGTGCTTTTCGCAGGGGCTCGGGTAGCTGCCCGAGCCCCTTGTTTTATGCTCCAGCGACTAATCTCATTTTGATCATGAACTATAATACAAATTATGCTGTAATAAGCATTATTATCTATGTAAGAAGATTTGACAAATATAGTTATATTTTGTATATTGATCCTGGAGGTTGGGGGTATTAACTATGGAGTATAGAAAGGACAGGTCCTTTCCAAAGTATACGATCAGCGTTGTGTCCGAGATGACCGGTGTTCCTGTGCATACGATTAGACAATATGAGCAGCAGGGCTGATAAGACCAGCCCGAACAACTGGCAAAACTCGCCGGTACTCGGACGAAGATGTCGAGATGATCATGCAGATAGCCGACCTGGCACGTAAGGGCATCAACTATCCAGGTATAAGGGAAGTACTTCGTATGCGTAAGGAACATACCTCCAACCCTCCGGATAAATCCAATAAGCAATCAGCTTAGAATGAGGAGGTGATGATCCATGGCACTGCAGAGATGGGATCCGTTCAGAGAGGTGCTGAGCCTGAGAGATGCTATCAACAGGCTGTTTGAGGAAAGCTGGGTAAGTCCAACCAGCATAGTTACTCGAACCACTGTAGGTATGCCTGTAGATATAGAGGAAAGAGACAGTGAGTATGTGATCAAGGCTTCTCTTCCTGGGTTCAAGCCCGAGGACGTTAACGTATCTGTCACTGGAGATACGGTGACTATATCTGCTGAGCAGAAGGGTGAGGAAGAGCGTAAGGGTGCTAACTACCTGGTAAGAGAGCGCAGGTTTGGCTCTGTTTCGAGGTCATTCACTCTTCCGACTAGGATAGACGCCAACAACGCGAAGGCTACTTTCGAGCATGGCGAGTTGGTGCTTACGCTGCCCAAGGCTGAAGAGGCTAAGCCTAAGCAGATACAGATCAATGTTGGTGGGCAGCTGCAGAGCGGTCAGGAGCAGGTACAGCAATAGACTAATTCCTGCAGTGCAAGAGAATTTATCTACTGGTAAGCTACTTACTAGCTTACCAGTAGATTTTGTAGCAAGGAGGTGAGGTGTCATGCTCGATGCTGCACTCCTTGTACTACGGGTTGTGGTCGGTCTATTGTTTATTGGTCATGGTGCTCAGAAGCTGTTTGGTTGGTTTGGCGGAGGAGGGCTGAAAGGAACTGCGTATTTTATGGAATCTCTAGGGCTTACTCCTGGAAGGTATTGGGCCCTGTTGGCTGGTTTGTCCGAGTTTGTTGGGGGTCTGTTGGTGCTTATAGGATTGCTTAATCCTGTTGGCTCTCTTGCTATTCTTGGAGCGATGATTATGGCCACCGTGAAGGCTCACTGGGGTAAGCCTATATGGTCCTCTAGAGGTGGTGCAGAGTTGCCAATTGTCTATGGCGCCATTGCTGTTGCTCTTCTTTTGACTGGTTACGGTAGATACTCACTGGACAACCTGTTGAAGATCTCTCTCCCCGGTTGGGTAGCATTAGCCGGTTTATTGGTAATACTAATCTTGCTCGTTCTTGCTACCATCCCAGGAGTTAGCAGATCGACTAAGTACTCTACCAGCTAGTTTGATGCTGAAGGTGCCCGGAGCCTCTGCTGGGCACCTTTTTTATTTGCTGAAATTACATGCTTATCTACCTGTTTATATCTTCAGTTTATATCTTCATATGCTTTTATCAAATGTGTATATAATGCGTATAGCTGAAAGTCCTAGTGCTTATAGCAATATACGGCTTTTCACGACTAGCTCACTTAACTAAGGGGAATAGCTGGTAAATGACCCTGTTCTTGGAAATACGTATTTGCAAGCGTTATTGGAACCTATCACCTGTCCAGAGGACTCCCTTGTCAGGAATGCCATAAGGGTTAGCCTATGCAGGCTTGAAAAAGAGGATGTGCTGCTTGCTGTAGTATCAGATGCAGCAGGTAGCGCTGTGAGAGGCGATGAGGGGATCGGAGTTTGCCTGCCAATTCTTTATTGAGAAGCTGCGGGATTTTGTTCTATCAGGCTTAGAGGTATGTACCCTAGATAGAGAGTTATACGTTAGCTGGATGCAAGACTATCTTTCTCAGCTAGAGCAGAGAGCTAATTCTTGTGAGGCTCAGGTATCAGATTATGCCTCTACTGCTTGATTTATGAGACTTTGCCTATTGGCATATCTGTGGCACCATAGTATCAGCTTCTTTATTTATTGAGAGGTGCTATGATGAGCGTTGATTGTACGTTGATACCTGTCCTGGATGGCCACAACGATGTTTTGCTAAGGGTAGCTTACAGGCAAGAAGCTGAGGATTACTCCTTCTTCTTACAGAACCATGATGGTCATCTTGACCTTCCAAGGGCCAAGGCAGCTGGGTTCGCTGGTGGTTTCTTTGCCATATATATACCGCCAGTATCTGAGGATTCTCATGCTCCGTTAGACCGTTACTATGCTCTAGATCAAGCTATGCTTATATCATCCTGCCTGTTTCAGCTTGAGAGGCGGTCCGGTGAAGAACTAAAGGTGGTACACACTGTAGGTGAACTCGAGGATCAGGTGAAGTCGGGTAGGATAGGGGCGATAATGCATATGGAGGGTGCGGAGCCTATAGATGAAGACCTGCATGCCCTGGAAGTCTTCTATAAAGCTGGTTTGAGATCAATAGGGATCGTGTGGAGCAGACCAAACGCCTTTGGCTACGGTGTTCCTTTTGTTTTTCCTTCAACTCCTGATATAGGTCCAGGATTAACGGAGGCCGGTAAGAGTTTGGTTAAGGCCTGTAACGAACTAGGGATACTAGTGGACGTATCGCATCTTAATGAAGCCGGTTTTTGGGACGTTGTGAAGATCTCCAATGCCCCTGTTGTGGCAACCCATTCCAATGTCCATGCTATATGTCCTGTTAGTCGCAACCTCACTGATCGTCAACTTGATGCGATAAGAGATTCGGATGGAATGGTAGGGCTAAACTTCGCAGTTACCTTTTTGAGGCCCGATGGCAAAAGGGTAGCTGATACACCTATAGATATCATGATACGTCATATAGACTATCTGGTCGAAAGAGTGGGAATCGACAGGGTTGGACTAGGCTCAGATTTTGATGGAGCTTTGATATCCTCCCATATATCTGACGTAACCGGGCTTCCAAAGCTACTAAATGCTCTAAGGGAGCATGGTTACAGCCAGGAAGAGTTAGAAAAGATAGCATTCAGAAACTGGCTGCGGGTGCTGAAATTAACTTGGAAGAGCTAGGGTGCTGCGGAATCAGGTATGATAATTACTTGATCGCCTTGTTTGATGCGGCCGGGCACTATAACTCTTGCATAAACCCTACTGTTTCCAGGATGTGTTTTCTGAGAAACTCTAGAGAACTTGCCGTCTTTGAAAAAGACACCTATCTTATAGCAAGGATTTGTATAACCCGTGACCTCCACCAATAGGGTGTCTCCGATTAGAAGTTTAGCTCCGGGAATTATCTGATCCCAGTTCAAACCACTTATAGTCAGGTTCTCTCCAAGATGCCCTGGAGCTATATTGTGCCCTTCCGATCGCAGCTGCTCAATTACCTCTAACGAAAACATACATAGCGCTTTGTCAGGCCCTCCGTGATGTTCTCGATCGTTGTGATAGTCACCTATGATTCCAAGATAATCGACGGTAGCATCTTCTATTCTATGCTTAGGTACTCCACCGTTTGAGATGTTTATCTGGTACAACTTTGCCATGCAGGTAATGGACTCCTAAGAGATAATTCGTAGTGGGTAGTAAGACAAGACAGAATCCTATCTAACTGGTAGGATAACATTAGCTGGAGTACCATGTGAAGGAGGAGTTGTCTTCATGGATCAAGCTGTAAAGAAGCAGGTGTTGAGGAACTTTACGTACGGTCTTTATCTAATCACGGTCAAGGATGGTGAAGAAGCTAATTGCTTTACTGCAAATTGGGTATCCCAGGCTTCTTTTGAGCCTCCGATGGTAGTATTTTCGATGGAAAACGACTCCAGGTCCATTGGCATGATACAGAGATCTGGAGCTTTCGCGGTACATGTTATTCCGGAAGGCTATCGGGATTTTGCAGGCAGAATGGGCAGATCTTCCAAGCAGAATCCCAACAAGATATCAGAGGTGGAGTGGGGGCCTGGTGAAGTCACTGGCAGCCCTATCTTGAAAGAGTTGGCAGGATGGGTAGAATGCAGGCTAGTGGGAACTCTTCCTGCAGGTGATCATACCTTGATGTTGGGTGAAGTAGTAAACGCTGGAATCGGCAGGGACTTGAGACCTCTGACTTTGTCAGAGGCAGGTTTCAAGTACAGTGGTTAGATGGTTTCGTAACAGACAAGTCTCTAATGAGAGGTTAGTAGTAGCGCTGATCAAGCGCTACTACTTCGGGGCTAATCTAGAGGACTTTTTGTCTCTAGCTGGGTTCAAGCTGTTGCAGCCGACTTCTTCTGAGGAATTATTAGATTTACTATCCAGGTATAATCCAGCTCTTGTTGTGGTGGACCTGACCCAATGTGATGTTTCTGTATTATCCGATATAGTCGCCAGGTCAAACGGATCTAAGACTCTGGCTTTCGCTCCGGCGCATGAGCAGAAACTCCTGAGCAGTGCTGCAGATGCTGGGTTCGATGAGGTTGTACTCAATACCTATTATCACAGAGAGCTAAAGAGTATATTGACTAGGTTGCTTCCAGGATACATTCTCCCAGAAGTTGACAGGAAAGAGAAGCGCCGCTCTGATTATTTGGATATACCTGCTAACCGCAACCCAAGAGGAGAGAGTCAGTTTTGAGCGGAACTAGAAAACTCTGGTTCGCTGGGCTTCTCATGGTCTTGCCTTCCTTATATTTCGTCCTGCGCTATCCATTGATAGGGAATATCAAGCTTACAGATATGGGATGGATGTCAGGCCATAGCCAGCAAGGTCTTTGGGAATTTCTGTTGGCTATAACCTGTATGTTCCTCGTCTACTCCTATGCAATAGTTACCTGCGCGCATGTTGATAACTATAGTGCTAGATATCCTGTGTTCATTTGCGGCGTGGCATTGGTGATTACATTTGCCTTCATGTATCCAACCACTGCAATAGACGTTTTTGTGTATGCTGCCAGATCTAGAGTCTTTACTCACTACGGTGCGGATCCTATGACCACACCTGCCAATAAGTTCTTCTTTGACCACTTTGTGAGGTTTGCACAGCAGTATGGAGATAACATCTCGGTCTATGGCCCTCTTTGGAATCTGTTAGCTGCACCTATTACTGTATTATCCGGTGAGTCTATGGGGAGGGCCATAGCGGGGTTCAAGCTACTCGCTGTTCTAAGCACTATCGCTAGCGCCATCTTGATCTACCTAGTTCTTAGGGAGACTTCTCCCCGAGGTGCTTCTCTAGGGGTGCTACTGTTTCTATGGAACCCATTAGTTCTTTGGGAGATACCCGGTAATGGTCACAATGACCTAGTATTTTTGGTGTTTGTGTTACTGGCGATATTGGCCTGGCAGCGAGGTTTTGGTTTCGTATCTCCTGCCTTGTTGTTGGCTGGGGCAATGGTCAAATATGTCCCCTTTATTCTGCTGCCTATCTTCTTGGTTGCCATGGGTTCACAGTCCTTACGTAAGTCATTAGATCTACGGAGGATCTTGTTTGGAGTTGTATTATGCTGTGTGGTTTTGCTTATATCCTTTTGGCCTTTCTATAATCCATGGGCAATCTACGAGAGTATTCGCGAGCAGGATAAGATAATGCTGGTATCTCCAGCCAGCGCACTTATAAACCTCCTCTCTGGAGACAGGGTGAACCAAGATATTGCTTCTTGGGTGAAGCTTACCGGTAGGGGTGTTTTCTTGATCGTGCTGCTTATTCTTCTATGGGTGGTATGGAAGTCCCCTGAATCCCTACCTTTTGCTGTGTTCGAGTGTCTTTTCATGTATCTTATTTTGGCTGCCTGGAGTGTGCAGAACTGGTATGGCGTCTGGTTGGTAGCTATTGCGGCTTTGATTAATAGCTGGCACAGGGCCAGAGCTATATCTATGTCCATAGGTATGCTCTATGTATATGGGCTTTTTATATGGGTAAGGCACTTGTGGATACAAGATGGCATCGAGCTGCTCTATTGGGGAGTCCTGACGATATTCCTGCTGCCGGTCTCATTCACTCTCGTACAGTATGGGCTAAGAATCTTTTGGGATAAAAGGCTTTCGATTGCAGGAGAGGCCGTTACTAGTCTAGTATCTAGGTCTAGCTAAACCAGAACCTTGAATATCATCACGCCATATCCTTGGTACTCTAGCCTGTAAAGATTTGGATAGTCCAGAAATATGTCCGAGCTTATAGTTTCTTTGTAGGGCTCATCCAGATATTTTTCAAAGCCATCGAATACCACTATGTACCTGACGTCATATTGCCGCAGGATCTGTATAGTTCGACCTGAATCCGGATGAGTGACCACCCATAAAGACAGGCTAACCTCCTGTTGCTGCTCCCCTGGTAGAACTGTTCGGGGGTCTCGTAGGTTATCTGCAGGGGCTGATTCCAGTTCGGAGTAACCTGCTATGGCCAATAGTGCGTTATTAGCTGCGTGGTGTATATATGGGGTGCTTATTATCCTCCCGCCGTCGTTGTGCTCCTTTAGCCATTCCGCTGCCGCTTCGATGCTACGATTCATAACTAGATAGCCAGATGGCAGTGATGAAAAGTAGAGGTTTCGCTGTATGTCCGTAAAGAGGGCAAAAATGATTAGTGTAAGTGCTGCTAGCTGTATGCCCCAAGCTCTACGTACTTTCCCAAACATCGCCACCAAGGCTACAGCTGACAAAATAGATAGAGGAATTGCGGTGTCTCGGTCAAACCGCCAGGGTGAAATACTGGTAGGTGTCCTGGCGGCTCCAAAAAATGCTATTCCCCATACCAACAACAGAGCGAGAGTAAGACGATATCTGGGAGGTAGAAAGACAAGTGATACTAGTAGTATTAGTAACCCGGTACACCCTATCCAAAAGCCTATTGGGGATAGATAGTTAGGTAATCTCGCTATGGTCAGTGGGATTTGGGTATGCAGGAGGCTAGATGCCAGTTGAGCTGCGCCTCTCTTGGCAGTCGATCCTAAGAAAGAAGCTATTACATGGGGAAGGTCATAGGTTTCCCATAGCACAGGCAGAGATAGAAGTGCCATTAGCAGGAAGGAAGACGCTAATGCGACGGCAGTCCGCCTATCTTTCCACAGCAGATACGGAAGCAGTAGAACTATTACTGCTAGGCTTACGATAGCCAGATAAAGAGTGCTTACTGTATGGTAAAGCACTATGGTAAAGCCAAGCAGCGCTAACAAAAGTGCTTGCCTTTTGAGTTTCCGCAGCTTGTTACAGACAATAGTTGCAACCGTTGCCAGAAACATGGCAAGCAGGAACTGGCCTGTTATGACATCAACGTAGATGCCTACCACCAAGTACAGCCACGAGCTATCAAACACCAGGGAAGCAAATATGGCTGCTGGGAAGGCGTATCGAGGGCCGATCATTCGGCTTGCAAGTACATAACATCCAAGCGCTGGGAGGACCATAAGCGCAGGTGATAGCACGATATATATGTCCAGTGGTGAAAGGTGGCTAACGTGGCTGATGATGGCGGTAAGGGTATGAAAGCCTGGGGGATAGATCATATAATCTCTGCTGTATCCCCGACTAATCATAAGGTTGGTCATGATAGCATGAGCATACTGATCATGTCCCCGGATATAAGGCCAGTCCCTAAGCACCGGACCAGAGTAACCTCTAAATAGAGAGAGGAGAATTACTAACGTTCCCTGCAGGTAGCTGAGAGCGCGTGATTTATATGAAGGCTCAAACTTAACCCACCACAGCTTTGCAGGTCTACCTTTAGCCAGGAACCATAGTACCCCGATCGCTGTGACCAATGGCACTACTCGAGGAGAGTATTTTTGTACGTCCAGTCTCCCTATGATCATTGCGTAGGCCACGATAGCAAGAGTAGATATACCGACCAGTACGGGCACGCTAGGGGATCTAATTTGCAGTGAGGGAAGCATTTCGGGCTTGGGAGATGGTCCTAGCAGCAGGTAGAGCATGGTACCTGCTACGATTGCAAGGATGACCGAAGTGTAAGCAATAGCAGGGGTTATTCCTGTATCAAACAGCCTGGCCAGTAACAGAGCAATAGCTGGAACTATTCCAATCGAAATGGCTATTGAGGATGCTACCCTCTCGACCCAGTCTATGCATGGGAAGAGGAGCTTGCTCCATATATATCCTGGTAAGCCTACGACGATTAGGGCTGCTAGATAAGCTAGTAATAACTTCTCAATCACTACTGATGATTATATGCAACAAAAATTACCTGGGGCAGATGATAACCCCAGGTAATTATCTCAAAATGGCAGGATTTATGATTGGAGCCTACTTACTAACAATGGCTTGAGGTCCTCCACGTAGCTGCCGAGATCACTTTGTATTCGGTTGAAGATCTCAAGTAGCTCCTGGTCGTTCGCTTCCTCGGCATCTTCTTTATAGACCTCTATAGCTGACATAGCCTCTAGGAAGTTCTGTAGAACAGACATTAGGTCATAAGCTACGTTAGAAACTCCAGTTATTTGCTGCGCGTTCTGATTAACATCTTCCATGCTCATCTCTCCTACCCCCTTTATAGGATGATATGATACTGCTCTTTTCCAGATACAAATGTGAGAGCAATATCTGTACCAGCTTATAACCCCTACCAGGAGTAGGAGGTGCTTGATTCTGGTTGATCAAGAGATCATTTATTTCCAAATTATTAGAAGATGAGTTTGGCTAGGCTAAGCGCTCCTTGCTTCCAAGGTACTCTATGTGAGACACCACTCTTGTTTTGGAATTTGTCTATGTTGTCGATATACCACTGGAAGTTTCTTATAAGCGCTTCCTTGTTGGAGTATTTTGGCTTGAATCCAAGCTGTTTCTCAGCCTTTTCGATGGAGACGTATGAGTCTTTGGGGGCTGTCTCGTAGACCCATTTGTAGAGCGGAGATATACCTAGCTTTTCCAGCAGCCTAAGGATGAGAATTGCGGGAGCTGCAGGTATAGGGATGACTTTCTTCCCATGGCCAGCGTAATCGAGAACCGCTTGGTAATCCTCTCTTACTGTTGAGAAGATCTTAGCGCCTATATTGAATGTGTCGTTGACCTTATCTTCGGGAAGTGTCAAGCATAGCTCTATCGCATCACATAGATCTTCAACATCCAACAGCTGATAGCGATTACGACCGCTACCAAGCACAGGGAAGTTATGGCCTGTGTATGCCCAGTCATAGAGCAGCGCGAAGACTCCCAGGCGCTCTGGTCCTACAAATGATTTGGGTCTTATTATGGGCACTATCAAGCCTTTTGCTCTGTACTCCAGGCATATCATCTCAGCCTGTATCTTTGCCTGGCCATATGGACCTACACCCTCCAACCTGTCCTCTTCTTTTATAGGGTGATGATCGGGGATTCCATAGACTGCAGTCGATGATATATGTACGACTCTCTTTACGCCATGAGTATGAGCACTTTCCAGCACGTTTCTTGTACCTATTACATCTGTAGTGTAGATATCTTTCGGAGAATATAAGGGTAGAGCGGCCGCAGTATGTACCACGTAGTCCACACCTACCATTACTTGGTCGAGTAGAGCTTTGTCGCGGATATCTCCCTTTATTACCTCTACCTGATTTCTCTCAGGATAATCGAATTCGGCGATGTCGAGAGATGCTACTGTAAATCCTTTGCGCAGAAGGTGACGAACAAGGTTAATCCCTAAAAATCCTGCTCCGCCGGTTATCAATACTTTCTCGCTGCTCATGACTGTCTGTCGTGCTCCTTGCTAATCTTGTACTGAGTGTCTATTCTTAGATTCCATGGATAACATACCATAACCGTTACACATACTAGGCGTTATATAAGTGCATGCCTTGACAATACGGAGTTCACATGCTTACACTCCGTTGTATGTGTGTAAAAACAGGGAAAGGGGGAATGAAGTGGCCGATAAGAAAGTTAGAGTAGCGATCATAGGTGTAGGTAACTGTGCTTCCGCTTTCGTGCAGGGAGTGCATTACTATAAGGATGCTCCGGAGGATGAGTGGGTCCCCGGCCTTATGCATGTCAATCTTGGGGGCTATCACATAAGGGACATAGAGTTCAGCGCAGCCTTCGATGTGGCATCCACAAAGGTGGGTAAGGACCTGAGCGAGGCTATATGGGCAGCGCCCAACAATACGCTGAAGTTTGCTGATGTGCCTTACCTAGGTGTTCCAGTGTACCGTGGTATGACTCACGATGGTTTGGGCAAGTATCTAAGCAACATGATAGAGAAGGCACCAGGACCTACCTCCAACATAGTGCAGATACTGAGGGATACCGGTACTGATGTAGTGGTAAACTACCTGCCCGTAGGCAGTGAGATGGCTACTAAGTGGTATGTTGAGCAGGTATTGGAGGCAGGTTGTGCTTTTGTGAACTGCATACCTGTATTCATCGCACGGGAAGAATACTGGCAGCGCAGATTTTTGGAAAAGGGACTCCCCATAATTGGGGATGATATCAAGAGCCAGGTGGGTGCTACTATCACTCATAGGGTCCTTACGAGGCTGTTTGAGGAAAGGGGCGTTAAGCTAGAGCGCACCTATCAGTTGAACTTCGGTGGTAATACAGACTTCTACAACATGCTGGAGCGGGATCGCTTGGAGAGCAAGAAGATATCCAAGACTAACGCTGTAACTAGCCAGCTCGAACACAGCAAGCTGGATGAGAAGGACGTACATGTTGGCCCAAGCGATTACGTTCCCTGGCTTGAGGACCGCAAGTGGTGCCACATTCGCATGGAAGGCACCATCTTTGGTGGGGCACCCATCAGCCTGGAGCTCAAGCTGGAGGTTTGGGACAGCCCTAACAGCGCTGGCGTCGTAATAGATGCTGTGAGGTGTGCAAAGTTGGCGCTTGATAGAGGATTGGCTGGCACGATAGCTGGTCCATCCGCGTACTTCATGAAGAGCCCGCCAGTACAGTACCATGATGATGTAGCACGTCGAATGACCGAGGATTTCATAGAGGGTAAGGATGATACCTGCTTGCCCTTCAAAACTACTGTAGATACAGCTGAGAAGATATAGATCTCAGTGTTGAGGGAGTTGAAGCTGCTTCAACTCCCTCAACTCCTTTAGTTGCAAATTGACTATTATAAGTGTACTTTGTGCATAGTCAAAACTGGAGGATATTTTGAATGCGTGTAGCCGAAAGGTTGGATGCAGCCTCTTATGTGGGTTCACCTAAGGGTGTAGCTACTCTTAGCTTCCTGGACATTTGGGCGCTTCATAAAGCAGCTAACTTTGGGCAGATAGAAATAGTTCAAAACCTATTAGATTTATTTCCTTCCAAGATAGACAGCTTTGACCATGATGGGTGGACCCCGCTGCACTTGGCATCTTTCTCAGGCCATGTCCACGTAGTTGAACTTCTGATACAGAAGGGGGCAAATCTCAACCTGGAATCCCTGAACGAAAAGGGGTACATGCCTGTACATGCAGCTGCGCATGGGAGGAATGCTGCGGTAGTAGCTATGCTTATAAGAAAGGGGGCATACGTAGATGCCCAGGATGGTATGGGCCATACTGCGATGCACATAGCTGCTCAGAATGGGGATACGCGTATTATAGATATCCTGGTTCGGTATGGGGCTAGGATCGATGTAAGGGACAAACAAGGACAAACTCCTCTCGACATGGCATTGAATGCAAACAGACAGGCTGCGGCAGATCTCCTACAGATGTACCTGGATGTAGCATAGGCTAACTGCTTATTTTGAAAGGGAGACCTTGTAGGATGAAGGTTGGTGTTACTTTCCCTCAGATAGAGATTGGTAATGATCCCCAGTTGATAAAGGACTATGCGCAGGCAGCGGAAGATCTGGGGTATAATCACCTTCTTGTGTTCGACCATGTCTTGGGAGCAGATCCTACCAACAGACCTGATTGGAGGGGAAGCTATTCTATAGATGATCCGTTTCATGAACCGTTTGTGCTATTTGGGTACCTTGCTGCCGTCACGCAAAAGCTGGAGTTGGTAACTGGAGTCATAATCCTCCCTCAGAGGCAGACCGCCCTTGTTGCCAAGCAAGCTGCTGAAGTCGATGTTCTCAGCGGCGGACGTCTGAGGCTAGGTGTTGGTGTTGGCTGGAATTACGTAGAATATGAAGCTCTTGGAATGAATTTTCATAACAGGGGTAGGCGTATAGAAGAGCAGGTTGAGGTACTGCGCCTGCTCTGGACCCAGAAGGTTGTGACATTCCATGGTAAATATCACCATATAACAGAAGCTGGTATAAATCCGCTTCCTATACAGAGACCTATTCCACTATGGATGGGCGGGTCTGCGGACGTGCTCCTGCGAAGGGCTGCCAGGATGGCCGATGGCTGGTTTCCTCAGATGCCTCCTAACCAGATTGCTGAAGAAGCCCTTTCTAAGCTTCGAAGTTACCTACAAGATGAGGGCAGGAACCCAAGTGATTTTGGTATAGAGGCTCGCATCACTATTGCTGGCCTATCTGAAGATGATTGGGTAGCACAGTTCAGGGGTTGGGAGAAGCTAGGAGCTACTCACATATCTGTAAACACCATGAGGGCAGGCTTATCCTCACCACAGGACCATATAAATGCCATACGTCATTTCAAGGAAGTTGTAGGATTCTAGTTTCGCTAGCCTATGACATGCTCTTAAGCCATGATAGCTGATGGTAAGCTTTCCTTAGAGTTTTACCTCCCTGCCGTTTATCCAAAAGCCAGATGCTTTAGAAGTTCTGGTAATGAGAGTCCAGATCGTGAGAGGTCTGGTTTGATATCAATTAGCATGATCTCTGTGAGCTCTAAGCGCTTACCAGGTAAAGATTTGCACTGATTGTGTCTTCTAACCTAGAAGTTTTGTGCAGGGCATTTCGATCCGGCGATTCGAACAAGCGAAAAGGTTCGACACAGTAAAAACGGCTAGCGATGATTACTCTGCTAGAAACTACCTCCCCATCTGAATAATCACAAAAACTTAGGAGCTTTTCTTGGGAAAAGGATAGGATAGCGACATCTGCCTATAAAATTATATCTTTCACATATTTGAGTACTCATGGTACGGTATCTGCTGAGTAAAAAGAGCATGGGCTTTTGTTGAGGCCAAAAGGAGGTGATCTAAGGCTATCTGTAAGTCGGGCCGTAGTTGTTAACCCGACTGTGAAAAATCGGACGGATCTAGAAAGGAGTTGGATTATGAAACGTTCCGAGAAAAATGGTCAAAGGCTTAATCGTCGTGAGTTCATGCGATTACTTGCTATCGGAAGCGCATCTGTTGTAGGTGCAGATCTATTGGCAGCTTGTGGTGGAGGTGGTTCTGAGACTCCGACCACAGGTGTTGGACCTAGTCCCAGCCCATCCCAACCCTCGGCATCTATGGGGGTAACTTCTACACCTGCGGTGGGTGCAAGCCCAACCCCAGTGGTAGGACCTACTGAGACCGTTATATCAGGGGAGGCGACCCCTCCAGTAAGTCCTACAGGTACCGCCGGTCGAGGCTTATCCATCGATATAAGTAGTATTCCAACTTCTCCCAAAGAGGCACCGGATGTACCTAATGCTGAAGACGCTAAGAGGTACTCTGGACAGACAATCACTTATTACGGAGACTCTGTAGGCACAGGTCATGACTTTGACGTGGCCGCTGCCAACAAGTTCAAAGAACAGACCGGTATAAATGTGAAGGTCATTCCTAGACCCAAGGCAGCGGACCAGCAGTTCCAGACTTATAGCCGTCTATTCCAGGCCAAGTCACCTAATGGTGATGTGCTTTTGCTGGATGTGATATGGCCACCGCAGTTTGCGCCGTTCCTCCTGAACTTGAGCGATAGTCTGGGAGATAGGGCGCAGATGATGTATCCGGGCACTATACAAGCAAGTACAGTTAATAATGTTTTGGTTGCCATGCCTTGGTTCACTGACTTTGGACTGCTGTACTATCGTAAAGACCTGCTGCAGAAGTATGGAATAAATAACCCACCTGCTACTTGGGATGAGCTTGAGCAGTATGCCAAGCAGGTGATGGACGCCGAAAGGCAGGCTGGCAACAGAAACTTCTATGGCTTCGTGTGGCAGGACCAAGCTTACGAGGGTTTGACTTGTAACGCATTGGAATGGCTAGCATCTACTGGTGGAGGGACATTCATAGACCAGAATGGTAAGGTAACGATAAACAATCCTAATGCCGTTGATATGCTGAACAGAGTAAGGGGATGGGTGGGGAGTATAGCTCCTAGAGGCGTTACTACATATCAAGAGGATGACTCTGCTAACGCCTTTGTGTCAGGCTCTGCGCTTTTCTGCAGGCAGTGGCCGTATGTGTATGCACTAGCTTCCGCTGAAGATTCCAAGGTGCGTGGTAAATTCGATGTTACTGCTCTCCCAGCACGTTCGGGCCAACCCCATGCGGCCACGATAGGTGGGCAATCCTTGGGTATATCTAAATTCTCTCAGCATCAGGAAGCAGCCATCGAATTCGTCAGGTACTTGACCAGCCCCGAAGTATTGGCTTGGCGGGCGATAGCAGGTAGCTATGCTCCTCCTATGCCAGGGGTGTCAGAGATCCCTGAGATAGTGGAGCAGAGACCTTTCCTAAAGGTGCAAGCTACCAGAGTTGCGAGACCTTCCGCGCAGCTTGGAACAAAGTATAACCAAGGGTCCAACGCTATCTATCAAGGCGTACATAACATAGAAAATGGAGCTGATGCCAAGACTGTACTGCCTACGGTGGCTCAGCAGCTACAGAGCTTGGTAGGTAGCAGCTAGAAATAAACTTGCTAACGGTTTCCAAACACGAGGGCAGCCCTTTGGCTGCCCTCACGGAGGTTACATAATGGCACAACAAATAAGGTTGGCCAGGGCAAGACAGGAGAAAAGCAGCCAGGAAAACAGCGCACTGGCGCGTCGACAAGCCAGAGTAGCTTGGCTCTTTCTCATACCTACCCTTTTAGTGGTAGCTATAGTGGCTGCCTGGCCAATGATTCAGGTTATTTGGCTGAGCTTGACCAATGCACAGCTGCTCAGCCCAACGCCTCCAAAGTTTATAGGCCTGGATAACTATGTAAGGCTCATACATGACAGCATATGGTGGCACACGGTCTGGAACACAGTGCTCTTTACAGTTATCACCGTTACTTTCGAGTTCGTTTTGGGCATGATAATAGCCCTTGTAGTCAATTCCCAGTTCAAGGCTAGAGGTTTCATGAGGGCTGCTATGCTTGTGCCCTGGGCCATACCTACCGTGGTATCGGCCATGATGTGGAAATGGATGTACAACGATATATACGGCGTTATCAATGACCTCCTGGTTAACAAGCTGCACATCCTGGATCATAACGTGGCCTTCTTGGCCGTACCTAGCTTAGCTATCCCCTCTGTAGCCGCTATAGACATCTGGAAGACTACGCCTTTCGTGGCTTTGCTGTTACTAGCTGGACTACAGGTTATCCCCAACGATATCTACGAGGCTGCCACTGTGGATGGTGCTACCGCTTGGCAACGATTCTTCCAGATAACTTTGCCTCTACTTAGACCTGCAATAGCGGTTACTTTGATATTCCGTACGCTTGACGCATTGAGGGTATTTGATGTTTTCTACGTGATGTTCGGTAATGACCAGAGCAGGATGCCTATGGCGGTGTATGTGCAGAATTACCTAGTGCAGTTTCAGGATGTGGGGTACAGCTCAGCTATAAGCATGTTCATATTTATAATCATTGGCATATTTGTCGTGGCGTATGTTACTACGCTTGGTGTGGAGGTTGAGCAATGAGCCGTTCGAGATCTTGGAAGGTAATAACTAAGCTGTTATTCTATTTGCTCGTGGCAGTGATCATAGTCTACACGGTGTTCCCTTTTTACTGGGCTCTGCGCTCTGCCGTTACTCCCACCGGCGAGCTTTTCTCAACGCCAGTAAGCTACTGGCCAAGCAGGCCTACGCTGGAGCACTTCAGGGCTATATTCAGCAATGACTTGTTCCTGCGCGCTATTCTCAACTCTACGATCGTTGCAGGTTCGGTCACTATCATCTCATTGGCTATAGGGTCATTAGCAGCTTATGCCCTTGGTAGGTTTAATTTCAGGGGGCGCACACCGGTAATGTACATAATTTTATCCATGACGGTGTTCCCGCAGATAGCCGTACTTAGTGCTCTGTTCCAGTTAGTAAACTTCTTGCACCTATTCGATACTTTGGGAGCTTTGATACTTACCTACCTAATATTCACTTTGCCGTTTACAGTGTGGGTGCTAATTACTTTCTTTAGGAGCATGCCTCAGGAATTAGAGCAGGCAGCCTACGTGGATGGTGCTACGCCTTTCCAGACCTTTAGACTAGTGCTGTTACCGCTAGCTGCGCCCGGCATAGTAACTTCTGGATTGTTAGCCTTTATCGCAGCCTGGAATGAATTCCTATACGCTCTCTCTTTCATACAGACCCCGCAAAAGAGAACCATAACCTTCGCTCTACAGGCTTTCACTCCCGAGAATGCTGCTACAAGTAACTTCGCAGTCCCCTGGGGACAGATAATGGCAGCAACACTGGTAGTCACCCTGCCGCTGATAGTACTCACTCTTATCTTCCAGAGGAGAATCATAGCGGGGCTAACAGCTGGTTCGATCAAGGGTTAGTTTGACGCCTGGTGTGTCTCTGCCATAACATAGTTAGGTATGTCAACTGATAAACTTGTTAGAGCTGAGCTACACTGCCACACCAGTTGGTCTCGTGATTGCTTGATGCGACCTGACAGGCTGGTTCAGGTGTGCATTGAAAAGGGAATAGAAGTCCTGGCGATAACTGACCATAACGAGATAGGCGGTGCCTTTGAAGTAGCCTCTATAGCTCCTTTTATGGTTATTGTAGGAGAGGAGATCAAGACTCATGAGGGAGAGTTAATAGGCTATTTCCTAAAACGCCATATACCCAAAGGATTGTCAGCCGAAGAGACCGCAATAGAGATCAAATCGCAAGGGGGGATAGTAAGTGTTCCGCACCCCTTTGATAGCCTGCGCAATAGCAGACTCAAAACAGAGGCTTTGGAAAGGCTAATAAGAAAAAATCTGGTGGATGTCATAGAAGCTTTCAATTCCAGGACTACTAAGCCTGAGGATAATACCAGGGCAGAGATCTATGCCGCCTCCCAAGGTATTCCGATCGTAGCTGGATCGGATGCGCATACTTATCCTGAGGTGGGGACGGGTATCACTTTATTGAGTCATTTCTCGAACGCAGATGAGTTCCTTATGTCTGTAAGGCTGGCTGTGCTTACTGAGGCTAGGCTAAGTCCTTGGCCTGTTCATCTAGCTAGTACGTGGGCGAAGATAGCCAGGAAGGTGAAGAGGCTGTGATTCACGGTGGAGAAGTAGCGAGAGTACAGCCCAACAGTATAGCAGACGATCTGGGACTTCAGCCCGGGGATGTGTTGCTGCAGATCAATGGCCGACCTCTGCGAGATATCATCGATTATAGGTTCTACGGTGCAGCTGACTATGTGGAACTGCTGGTCAAGCGGGGACAAGAGTATATCATCTTCGAGATTGAGAAGGATCCCGATGAGTCTTTAGGCGTTGAATTCGCAAGACCAACTTTTAATCCCATAAGGCAGTGTGCCAACGCATGTCCTTTCTGCTTTGTGGATCAAAATCGTGAAGGTATGAGGGATAGTCTCTACATAAGAGACGACGATTATAGGTATAGTTTCCTGTTTGGTAACTTCGTTACACTTACTAATTTGACCCCATCTGATTGGCGGAGATTAGAGGAGCAA
>JBHORE010000060.1:0-6674 GCA_042408415.1 Thermobaculum sp. | reverse complement strand
GAGTTCTCCTGGATAGTCGAGATAGTGGTTGAGGTGTAGGAGGATGTGGAGGAGTTGCCCGCGTTGTCGGTAGCCTGTACCCTAAATCTGTAGGAGCCCGGCGCCAAGGTCTTCGTGATACTGGTAGCCCTACCATTGTAGATGGTGCTCCAGCTAGACCATGCGCCGTTGTTATAGGTCGACATCTGCACCAGGTAGCCCCTGATGCCGCTAGAGTCGCTGGCGGACCAGGATATCTGGAGGGGTATGGTGGTGTAGCCTAGAGTCACCCCGCTCTGGATGGACGCTTTGGGGGCAGACACGCTCGGAGGTGTGGTATCTGGAGTAATGCATCGATATATACGTATGTCGTCTATGAACCAGCCCCTATCTCCAGAACCATAATCATCCATGCCGATCCTGAACCTGAACCTTACGTTTTTCCCTGATAGACTCGAAAGGTCCAGTCTAGAAGAGATATAGCCATGGCTGAGACCCGTAAAAGCGAACCTTGCGCCCAGTGGGTTACCGTAGCTAGCGCCGTACACGAGCGATGCATTGTAACCGTTGTCCACCTGTAGATCGAGGGTGTCCTTCCAGGTTGTACCTCTATCGGTGCTGTATTCCAATACTCCACCATCATAGCGATAACTGAGTTCATAGGAGTGCTTGAAGTGCATGTAGGCGTTTGGCGGCAGAGTCACGTCACGAGTCATCTCTATAGAGGCGTCCTCCGGGTCACGAGAAACTCCTCCCCAGATGCTGATTCTGCCGCTCGTTGCGTAGCTGAAGTCCCAGTTATAGGGGTTGTTATTTTGAGGGTAATACCAAGTTGAAGTGCCTACTCTGGTAGTTATAGTCCAGTTACCGCTGTTAGGGTTCTCTAAGTTGTCGTAGAAGATATCCTGCGGTATTTTCCCAGCAGGACATAGCGGGGCCTCTGGCGCGGAAGCGTTCGCGTCTATAGGCTGGAGGTTCATCTCCGTGGCGTCCACGGCCTTCTTGACTTCTCCGCAGTCCGCTGCGGTGATACCGTGAGTGCCGACGAGGTTGAGGCACGCTTGTTGAAGCCCAACGTACAAGTCCGCGTAGTCGCTGCCTGAGACCAGGAAGTTGGTCTCCACCTCGTAGTAGATGGCGGCTACCTTATCTATGCCCAGCCCGCGTATGGTCTTGCCGTTGAAAGTGCCTCCGTCGGTCATCAAATAAGCGGCCTTGTTGTTCACCCCACTGTTGTGGTGCACACCACCGTTGTCGCCTGAACCCGAGTAGTAGTAAGGACTGCGCATCCTGTCGGGATCCCCTTTCTGTGTTGGGTCCTTCATGTTCCTGACAGCCCCAATTGGCAGATCTTCACCCGATAACCAGCGCGTGGCTGGGGTGTCAGTCCCAGCGTTGTTCGTGAGGTCGTACAGCTCCCCAAACACGTCCGAGAGCGACTCGTTGATTGCCCCTGACTGGTAGTAGTAGTACAGCCCAGATGTGAACTGGGTGAGACCATGCGTGAGCTCGTGTCCCACTACGTCGTCCGCCGAGGCGTACCCGTCGCCGTATACCATCTGTTTATACGTGGGGCTCCAGAAGGCGTTTCCATATGGGCAATTGTACGAATCAGGGCAATAGCGGACTGTGGATACCAACTTGAGGCCCATACCGTCCAGGCTATCCCGCCCGAACCTGTCGTGGTAGAAATCGTATACTCCTCCGGAGTAATCATAGGCGTGGTTCACTTCCTCCACGGAATAGGGCGGGTCTCCCTCTCGCCTTACTGGGTTATAGCAGAGTTCCCCCAAGCTAGGGTCGTTGTTGTTATCACAAACCTCTCTTTGCTTGGCATCCTGTACTTGGTTGAAGTGCAGCAGTACTTTGCCAGTGTGGGCGTCCACCGCCACGAACTCCTGGATGCTGCCCATATCACCCCCGATCACGTCCAGGCGCCATACCAGCGAGGTTATGGGCAGGGATGGAGCGCCCAGCAGCCTGGGGTCATATATCCATAGTCGGGGACTAGTGGCTCGGAGCTGATCGATCGGTACCCTATACTGCTCGGCCACTAGCTGTAGAGCTTCTCGCCGGGCAGCATCAGCTGATATCGATGGGGTAAGATCTAGGGTCCAAATGGGTAACAGCTCGCCGTTGGCAGAGATCACGTTGTTCTCTCCATCCAGCTGCACGTACATCTCGCCAGCTATGACGAGTATACCATTGTATACCTGCTGGAAGCGCACGCTTTTCCGGCCACGATCCAGGTGGTTGACACGTTTGACTGCTAGTTCCCGTGCCTGGTCCCTTACTCCAAAGAGTGTGCCATAGTTCGTCAGGAACTCTCTGGCCGCCTCCTCCGGACTCTGTTGCTTGTCTTGAGTGAAGTAGATGGGCGCCTGCGGTGTACCGCCCAGATAGCTTATCTTGTTCGTCGCGCGGTTGTACTCGAATTTGGGGTCGTTCAAGGAATTGAGCAACGCCTGATCTGATTGCCCTTCGTTGCTCAAACCTTTAGCATCTCCTTGGGCAATAACTTGCCTAGGGCCGGCATTGGAGAAGCTGGATAGCAGCAATAGCACACATATTAACAAACAACGTAGAAACTTTTGCATAAGCTCAAGCTCCTATGTTGCGAAGTTTATGGATGCTATTCAGCTTGTATGTCAAGGAACTTAGGTAATCTTATAAGTTTCGTGACTGATCTTCACATAGCCTACTCCTCCGGGCGTAATATGCAGTCCTGTGATCTAACAGGTTACCACTATTGTTAGGTACGGTTGTTAGTAGACTGTTAGATGACCTGCAGGCAAAGGTCGGATCGTTCTATACTGACGGTATATACCGATGCTGGCAACACCAGGAGGCGATCATGGATCATCTAGAGGTAGGTGGGGAGGAGTTCAGGGATAAGGTGTACGGATGCTGGCTGGGGAAGAACGCTGGGGGGACGCTTGGGGCGCCTTTGGAGCGTGCCTGGGGTCAGAGGGAGCCATTTGACGTGTGGTGGTATCCCGAGCTGCGGGAGGGCGGCATCCCCAACGACGACCTAGAGATGCAGCTGGTGTGGCTGAAGGCGCTGGAGGAGGTGGGACCACAGCTTACTGCCCGTGACCTGGTGGAGTACTGGCTGGACCACATAGGGTACAACTTCGACGAGTACGGCCTTGCTAAGACGAACATGCGGTTGGGGTTGTGGCCGCCGGTGTGCGGGGCCTTCAACAACTGGTTTGTGGACTGCATGGGCAGCCCCATCCGCTCTGAGATCTGGGCGTGCGTGGCCCCTGGCATGCCCCGGGTGGCAGCGCGCTATGCCTACGAGGACGCGATCTGCGACCACGCTGGCGGGGAGGGCGTGTGGGGGGAGATGTTCCACGCAGCTTTGGAGGCTGCAGCGTTTGTGCTTTCCGATAGAGAGGGGTTGTTGGAGGTGGGCTTGTCGTACGTGCCTTCCTGGAGCAAGGTGAGGGTGGCGATCGAGACGGTGCTGGAGGCGCACGCGCGGGGGCTGGGATGGCTGGAGGCCAGGGAGGAGCTGCTGCGGGTGGTGGGGCATCCAGTGGCACAGTACGCCCCGATCAACCTGGGGTTTGAGGTGATAGGTTGGCTGTGGGGGGAAGACTTTGGGGATGCGCTGTGCAAGGCCGTCAACTGTGGGTACGACACGGACTGCACCGGAGCTACACTGGGAGCCTTATTGGGGATAATAGCTGGTCGTAAGGGCCTGCCATCCAGATGGGTAGATCCCTTGGGGGAGGAGATAGCGACCAACGAGTCTTGGGGAGGTCTCAGGCACGTATCGGAGGGGGATAACCATGTGCCGCGCACGCTTGGGGAGCTGACGGAGAGGGTGGTGAGGGCAGCACACAGGGTGCTGGCCTGGCACGGGATGCCGGATGGCAAGGTAAGGATGCCCGAGGATCGCCAGGAGCTGATGGCCGATGAGGGCATCAGGGAGCTGTGGGAGAGGGATCCAATGAGCTACGAGGTTAGGGGCACGAGCCTGCACTACAGGGTGAGTTATCCGGAGGGCCCGGCCTACGTAGGAGGTAGTAAGCGGTTCATGGTGGAGCTCAGCAACCCCCATCCCGAGGTGCTGGAGGTGGGGTGTGAGCTGGTGCTGGGTGGTAGGAGCTACGGCAGGAGGAAGCTGGAGGTGGAGGGCCAAGGCAGCGCCAGCTTGGAGTGGGAGGTGGGCCCCTTGGACTGGGAGGGCAACCGCCTGCTGGGGTACCTGGCGTGCGAGCCGGTGGGCAGGCCAGCTGATCTCGGCGTGCCTGTGGTGTTGGTGAGAGGCAGGAGGTGGGAGTGGGCGTTGGCCTTGGATGGGGGAGATCTTGGGTGGCAGGAATGCTGGGCGGAGGGCAATAGGTTGCCGCTGGAGGTGCTGCCCGTGGGCTGGCGTGAGGTGTACCTGAGGGGGAGGCTGAGGGCGCCAAGGGACCTGAGGGTGAGGCTCGGGGTGCCCGCAAGCTGCCCCGTGAGGGCGTGGTTGGATGGGGTGCTGGTGGTGGATGTGAGATATGAGGGCCCTGTCAGGCCCAACTACTCCGGCTACGGTGGGTACTACGTGGACCTGGATCTGAGCGAGGGTGAGCATTTGCTCATGGTGGAGCTTAGGAGGGGTCGGCTGGAGTCTGAGGCACACGTGGTGTTAGCCTCTTCCGACAGGCTGCATGCGGGGATAACCGACGTGGTGTGGGTGTAGGGGGAGCCCCTACACCCAGGTAAGCTTAGTCCACAAACGGTTTTATCGACGAGTTGGCGTGTCCCACTATTATCTCGGTGCCCACCGGTATGTTGAGCACATTGCGGGTGGTGATGTACACGTGGATCATATTGACGCTGACTGATGCGCCACTCGAGGTCACGCTGCTGGTTTGCTCGTTCAGCACTACTCGCCCGAAGCCGATCAGTGGCACCTCCGTGTTGGGAGGGATGTTTAGCGGTAGGCCAACTACTCCTAGGATGCGCAGGTTAGCGAACTGGCTGCCATCTGTGGATGTGTTGCCACCACTACTGCCCCAGGAAGACGAGGCCACCGCTTTGAGTCCATCGACCCTTATCACACCTCCCAGCAGGTTGATATTGGCCACTTCGCTGGTGGTCGTGACGCTGGTGGAGTTCGTGCTCGTGGTGATCTCGGCGGTGTTGGTGCCGACGCCGGTGCTCAGGATCCCGCCGGCGATGCTTGCGCCTGCAGTGGTGTTAGTGTATGCTTTGTTGGCGGCGCTCAGGCATCCAAGGGAAACGAGTGCAACCTTCCCAAGCCTTCCCGTCGTGCTGCCTGCCGCCGCCTTTCCAAGTGCTGTGTATGCTTGCCCCCCTGCTATTGCTGTAGGCTCCCTGCGGGTATAGCCGCTCTTGGCATACCCCACTACGATCTCCGCGCCCACTGGTAGGCCGAGGCTGTTGGTTGTATCGATGTAGACATGGATCATTGCGATGCTCACAGTCGAGTAGCTGCGGTCGTTACCTTCGCGCTTCACCTCCTGGAGCACCAGGTAGCCCAGCCCAGGCAGATCGATCCGAGTGTTGGCGCGCACCGAGAGGATACTTCTGCCGTTGACCTTTAGGTTGACGAAGCGTGACGCTCCCCAGAAGCTCTGCACCTTGGTGGTGTCCGCCCTGGTGGTGGCGACGGCTTTGATAGCGTCCGCAGTGATCAGGCCGTTCAGCAGGTTAAGCCCTGTGATCTCCGCGACGTTGCTTACGTACGCCGATGTGGACTTCTTGTACGCCTGCACTGATGCCTTGGCAGCTCCCAGGTTCAGGATGTTGCCCGCGTGCACGCTTGCCAGAGAGTTAGTGATCACCTTCCCTCGCGTGCCGTTGCAAGGGCACGGCGTATAGACGGTCTTGCCCAGCTGGGAGTTGATCTCCAGCAGGTTCGCGGACACCTGTGAGCTGTAAGCGCTGCCCATGAAGGAGCCCCGCAGGTTGTCCTCGGCCGATGCCTCCGGTGGCACCAACAGCGTGGCCATCAGCAACACCAGCAAAGTCACCAGACTCCAAAGCCTCACTCGATTAGATCTCGTACCCATCTTGACCTCCTTTTTTACTTGCAAACAGATTTTGGTAATAAATTTGTACACCTACCAAGATATAAATTCAAGTTAATTCAATTTTTGAACTTAAATATTTGCACTAAGTTAAATATAGGCCGTGTCTTGACTTCCGGTTGTGAGTATGGTACATTTCGTACCAACAAACGTGGTAAGGGAAGAGATGGCTTCCGATACGAGCGAGAGCTTATCAAGGCAAATAAACCCTTCTAAGGCAGTAGCCAGCCTGCGCTCGTCCTCTTTTGATTACCTCCACCGATTTGCCAGACTGTCGGGCTATTACTTTGCCTACTACTTTTACTTTTTTGGTTACTACGCCTTGCCCGGGAGGTCGGCCGGTGGTTAGTACGTAGCAACAAGCACGAAGTAGCTAGCACAGAGAGGGGACCTTCCGGGAGAACAGGAAGGTCCCCTCTCTGTTTGTATGTGGAGGAACCAGCCATCGATTCCCGTCACACAACTAAAACAACTTGAGAGGGAGGATCGATATGTTAGTGGTGATCAAATCTGGAGCTAGTGAGGAGGATATCAGGAAGGTAGTGGAGAGGATAGAGAGTGAGGGGTTGAGTGCGCACATCAGTCGAGGGATGGAGAGGACGGTGATAGGAGTGATAGGGCATGGGGTGGATGTACACCGGATAGTGGATG
>JBHORE010000059.1:0-72745 GCA_042408415.1 Thermobaculum sp. | reverse complement strand
AAGTTGCACCCGAACAGCCGTGCGGCAAGGTCGATACTGCTCAGCCGAGCCTTTATCTCCTGTAGATCGCTTCCAGTGGGAGGGGTCATCGGTGCGCCTCCTCACGATGGGACTGAATGAACCGCTCGAGATCCTCACGCGCGACACGCAGACAGCGTGGGGTGATTCGCACCGCAGGCAGCTGACCTTCCTTGACCAACTCCCAGGCAGTTGTTCTACTGATGCCCAGCTCTGCAGCGACCTCCCGGATGGAGAGGCAGCGGGATTCTCTACGCGCGTCCATCGGCCCCCTCCTCTCTCGCACACTGTGCTTCGGTTGGCTCCCAGCGCTCATCAGGCAGGCCGAGGGCTCGCCGCAACAGCACCTCAGCCTGCATAGCTATCGGCCGGCGCTCGGCCACCGCAGCCTCCACCAGACGCTCGGCAGTTTCCGTGTCGATATCCAGCCTGATTTTCACCTGAAACCTCCTCTTTTGTTGTCGTCAAAGAGGAGGCTATCCTGATCGAGGCGGTCAAAAACAGGACAAAAAACTATTCCGCTGTGTCGAGGGCATCAAGGAGGTCTTGCCAGCTCGTGAAGCCGTACTCGCGCAGCTTGCGTCGAAGCAATCGCTCCGAGCACCCTGGCAGGTCGTTGGCATCCAAATAGTCGGCAACGGCCTCCTGCGAGGGGCGCTTGCCTCTCACTCGCAGGGCGTGTACAGCTGCGCCCACAACTTGCAGGAAATCCTGCTGGGAGCCGCCAAAGAGGTCGCTCCCTCTGGGGCGTCCAGTGACGGGCTTCCCCTGGAACTGTGCCCACCACCGACGGAAAGCGTCAACCACTGGTGGGATGGTGGGGGCGGTGCCTGTGAGTCGGAACGCAGCTTTGTCCAGGCGGCAGTAGCGGTCGTCATCACACGTGGTCAAGCCGAACAGCTCCACTCCTGGAGCTGAGAGTATGAGGTAGGCGTACTCTTGTCCCTCGAAGGGCATCCACAAGGCGGGCTCGGCCAGGTGTTCGTTGGAGAACACCCCGCCACGCCAGCCTTTGTAGTACTCGAGGCGCTCGAGCCATGCCTTCCTCCCCACAGGGAAGGGCTCGTCAGGAATCCAAGATATTACCCCTCCCTTTCTCTTGCGCCAGAGCTCGATGGAAGTGGTCATGACGGTATAGCAGATGTGCCGAGGCCGGAGATTTTTGTTCAAAAGAACCCCTTCAGGATCGAACAGCAGCGGCCAGCAAGGCACATCCCCTCGGCGCTGATTGAAGCAGCAGCCAAGTGTGAGCCATGAGTTGGCGAGCATCCAGTGCCGCTGCTGTTCGAGGGAGCTGAATATCCGTTCGTAGAAGGGGGCGCGGTTGACGCCCTCGATCAGGGTCTCGCTCAGCACATCGTGCTGGCTAGAGGATGCGTGTTCGTCTATGTTGGACATCTTTTCTGCCTCCTACCAGGCGGCGGGTGGGGGTGGGTAGGCACCCCCAGCGGGTTGATCAGACCCTCCCTCCACGTGTGTACCCACTGTAGCACAAGAGCTGAGCAAGTCTCAACAACCTGCTTTTGGAATGCAATTTGGAATGCAGTTTTTTCTGTACTCCAGCGAACAGGACGGACTCTGACGAACAGGGGATGGCTGGAAGCCCTTGATTTGCCTGACTCTACGGCACGGGGTGGACTGAGGCGAACAGGGGGCGCTTGGTTGCGGACCAAGTGGTCGGGGGTTCGAGTCCCTCCGGGCACGCCAATGCTATCCCAACCTCTTATTCCATACTAGTGATTTATCCAGGCTCGAAATTGGAGAGAATAATTCAAGATATCGATAGCGGTATCTCGACTCTTCAAGAGGTCTCGATTGATCTCAAGGAGATTCCACCACCTAGCGGGCAAGACTTAATGGCCCTCAGAGATCATCCTTGGTGTAAAGCTCTGGTGCTGCTGCTTGACACATACACGGTCACCCTTGCTAACCTGGAGATGCTTATATCTCATGCATGTCAGGTCGCTAACCCGCAAAGATTTCACTCCAAGTATGTAGAGTCCCTGCTCGATCCGTCTACGCCATCAGAATATTGGACAAAAGGAGTTATCTCACAAGGAGTCATAGATCTGGCCATAGAGCTTGGCCTGCTAACCCCCACCGAAGGTGAGTTCCTCCTCTCAAGAAGAGTATGGGATCACGGCAGCTTTGCCCTCAAAGATCTATTGCCTGATCTGGAAGCTGCTATACAGCTCTTGTCTGAGCTGTCTGAGCGGCTCAAGGGATACTTATAGCCTTCACGTCTCGCAGCACATCAAGCACCTTAGCTAATAGATCTCCGCGCGCGTCACCGATTGCTTCAACGCCCACTTCACGATCATGATCACCCCGAACGATACACATAGCAGGATCGTCGAGAGCACCACCGCCGACTCCAAGTTGATGTTGAAGCCCAGGTAGATCGCTATAGGGATGGTCTGTGTCCTACCTGGGAAATTCCCCGCAAAGATTATCGTGGCTCCAAATTCTCCTAAGGCCCGAGCCCATGTCATGATCGCCCCGCTTATCATCGACACCCTCGCCAGAGGGAAAGTTATGCTCCAGAACAACCTCAAGGGGCCTGCCCCATCCACCATACCGGCTTCTTCCAGCGCCTCGTCCACTGCAGCCAAGCCATTCATAGTCGCGCGAATGTAGAAAGGGGCTGAAACGAAGGTCTGCGCAAGCACCACCGCTATAGGAGTGAATGGGATCTGCACCCCAAAGTCCCATAGGTGTTCACCTACTATCCCATACCTGCCGAAGGTAAGCAGCAGGGCGATGCCCGCAGCCGATGGAGGCAACACCAGCGGCAGGTCGATCAGCGTGTCGAGCACTCGCTTACCCCAGAAGCGGTGCCTTGCCATTAGATATGCCAATGGTGTGCCCAGAAGCACCGTCAAGCAGGTAGTCGCCAAGGTCGTGTAGGCGCTCAGCGCTATCGCCATAGAGACCTGCCTGTCGGCGAGACGTGTGATCACCTCTGCCAAGGGCGCCCTAGCCACCAGCGCTACAAGGGGCAATGCTAAGAAGACCACCATCGGAGCGCTGGCGACAATCAGCAACAAGTGCTTGGGCAACCATGGCCTTCGCCTCACTCCTGACAGGTACTCCGCTTCCCTAGCGCTGATCTCCTCAGCCTGTGACTGCATCATAGGCCACCGTTCAACTACTCTTGCCCACAGGGATGAAACCGTACTGCTTGAGGATGCTCTGACCCTTGTCTGACAGCACGAACTCCACATACTGCTCCGCCAGGTCCGCATGCTTGCTAGTCTTCACTACCGCTATAGGATAGCTAGCTACCACGTTGTATTCGTCGGGAATCTCCAACGTGGTCAACTTGTCAGCAGGCGCCGTGGCAGCATCGGAGCTGTACACCACACCAGCATCAGCTTCACCTAGCACCACCTTCTGAAGCACTGCCTTGACGTTATCTTCATAGGACACCACATTGGCCAGCACCTTCTGCTTGTAGTCGCTGCCCAGCTGTGAATCCCGCGATGCTTGCTCCAGAAATTTCAGCGCATAGCTGCCCACGGGAACATCCTCCGAGGCAAGCACCACCTTGACACTCTTAGAGGCTAGATCGGTAAGCGACTGCACTTTGGAATCATTCTTAGGAGTGACGATCACCAGCCGATTGCGGACGAAAGTCTTGGGATGTGCCTGATCCACCAAACCATAGTCCACAGCCTTCTGCATGTTCTTCTCATCGGCCGAAGCAAACACATCTGCCGGCGCGCCCTGATGCATCTGCTCTACTAAGTCCTGTGAACCCGCAAAGCTGTTGACCACCTTGACACCTGCATGTGCCGCCTCGAACTCCTTGCCTATCTCCGTAAAGGCCCCAGTTAGAGACGCGGCTGCAAACACATTCAGGGTCTGTGAGCTCTCGTTAGAGCTCCCTGTGCTTCCAGGACCGCAGCCAACAATCCATACCAGCAGCACGATTACGCCTATATACCTCAAATTAGAGCTCATATCTTCCCTCCTCAAGATCAATAGCCTGACGGCACGCACATAACCACTCCATAATCGAGCTCACCTGCTGCCGACGAAAATCCAATACCATGCGGCCATAGAGATCTCCATGCTCCTGGCTGCGCTCCAGCTCATCCAGCCACCTCTTGCACTCTAGGTATTGAGCATCCAACAGCTCAACAGCCACTCCCTTGCGTATCGCGAAGTATAGCTTGGCAAGGAAACCTAGCCTCATCTCCCTCGGCTTCCTCACGGGTTGCCTCACCCAGTTGTCGAGCACTGCTTGCCCCTCGGGTGTTAGGGTTAACATCTTGCGCGGCGGCTTATACTCCTGGGGCTCAAGCCAACTGCTTACCAAACCCTCCTCTTCAAAGCGCCCAAGCAAGGCATAGGTGTGCCCCCTCTTGATCCTCCACACGTTGGCAAGAGGGCTAGTGGTTACTAGTCTTTGATGTACCTCATAAGGGTGAGCTGGACTATCCTCTAGTAGTCCAAGCAATGCGTACTCGACTGAAAGGGGTTGCTTACCGTAATGAGCCATTAGTGCCTCTATTAGTAAAGCTATTACTATTCAATATTTGAATATAGGCCTACGGGAAGAATATAAAGCTAGTTGGCTATCAAGTCAATAACCAAGCCTCACAGAAGCTACGGATAGGGCTATTGCAAGTTGTCTTATCAGAGTGAAGAGTTGCTATGTGCTATGCCTTCTCAGGAACAGTCCTATCCACCCCAGGGCGAGGCCAATAGCTGCCGCAAAGATGGTTATACCCACTATCGCCAGCATTACCGAGAGGCGCTGTCCGGTGAAGTTAGCGTCAGTAAAACCCACCTTTATAGCGAACACAGAGAGCCTGAGTGTCTGCATAGCCAATACGGGCAGAACGACGAAGGCAGCAGCCACAGCACCCGCAGTCACCGCTGCTCCAAACCTGCCATCGGTTACGTAGCCGGCTAACACAGGCATCAGTAACCACAAGAGGATCACTATCCAGGACGCTAATGGCAGAGCTATCGTCCCTACTATCGGGCTAAGTACGAGCATCAACACTAGGCTCATGGCTCCAAACAGCAGTCCCATAGCTATACCACGACCTATACCTGCTTCTTCCCTTGCTCTCATTGCTGTCATCACACTACTCCTTACACTTTTTCTACAGATAGGTCTGCATAATCTGTTCCATAAGGTCGTGTGTAAGAAGATATAAAAATAGGGGAGGTACTCGTACCTCCCCTATGTATTGGCGTCCGCTAAGACATGAGCTTCTTGGCGATCTCCGCCAACATCTCGGGATCATAACCGGGAGCAAACTCCTCAGGCACCTCCTTCAGGTCGGGAATCTCGCCGCCGGCTGGAGGCCCATCCACCACTTTGAGGTCACCACCATCGGTTGGATGAGTGCCGGTCCAAATCTTGGCAACGTCCTTGTAGTCCTCTGGACTGAACCTGTATAGCGTTCTATGGATGCCCTGCTCCTCAAACTTCTTGGCCTCTGGGAACTTGGAGTTCTCGATGTTGGGTACAGGTAGCATCTTCGTCACGTTCACACCGGTCAATGTCTCGAGAGCTTTGGCATAAGCTACCTGGTGTACTCCACCTCTTACAAGCAGGTAACCGAGCATCTGTCGAGCCACAGGATTGTCGGTCATCTCGTATACGCGCAGCTTCTGAAGGCGTGCGCCACACTCCAGGAAGAAGTTGTGTAGCAGGTCTAGCACTATGTCTCCACTCGCAAACACATAGTCTCCGCGCCAGGCCTCACCCATGGAGTTACCCACCAGAGCGGTCTGCCCGTTTACTATGAAGTGGTGCACGTTGCGGTAGTTGACTGCCGACCCTAACGGCGCGTTGACTGGTTCATCTGTATTAGTGGACCCTGTAAGCATCATGTTGATCGTGGCTGCTACCAGCTCTATGTGCCCTAGCTCCTCAGTGCTGATGTTCGCTATCAGATCATAGTATGGCTTGAGCTTCTTCTTCCCACGGAAGTTGAATGACTGATAAGTATAGTTCATCAGGGTAGACATCTCTCCGAACCTACCACCTAGCAACTCCTGCACTGCAGCAGCGGCGTTAGGATCTGGATGCTCGGGTTGCGGCAGTTCCACCTGTAGCTTGTCTATCCTTAGGTACATGCTCTCGCTCTCCTTTCTACGTATCTTATGGTTTCGCCCCTAATGGGGCCAGGAACTTGCGCCGCAATCTATGTACCAGTAAGGGTACCTAGAGAAGAAGTTAAGAATATGCATTATCAAAATTTATGGACAATATAAGATGTTTATATAGCCCTAATATCTTGATTAAGTAGTCTATAATGAGAAGATAATACTAGGCTAATGCTTAGCGACTCGAGGCAGGTCAACTAGAGTCTGCATCACTACCGGTGGGCTTGTCGGTTTTCCTTCTCCCTGCAGACGCGACAGCGCCCGAAGATCGCGAAGTGGGTCAGTAGAGCATCGAACCCGAACCTCTGCCGCAGGTCCCTTCTCAGGTCGGTGAAGATCTCGTCGCTTACCTCCTCCACGTGTCCACAGGACTGACATATCAAGTGGTGATGCTTGGCCTTATCGACCGGATGATATTGCACTCTACCACCGCCAAGGTCAGTCTGCGTTACGAACCCGGCGTCTCGCAGTACTTCCATAGTCCTGTAAACCGTCGAGAAGCTAATGTGTGGATATCTGCTCTTGACGTGCTCGTACAGCTCCTCCGCGGTCACATGGTCCTCGCTGGAGAGTACAGCTTCCAGGATCATAAGTCGCTGTGGGGTGAGCCTGTACCCCATCTCCTGCAAGCTCTGAGCTGCCTTCTCTACAGTGATTGTGTCTGACACCCTAAGTACCCCCTCAACCTCTAATAGCATCTCAATCATAACAGATATCTGGTAGTAAATGCAAATAAATGCATATAATAAGCTGCCCCATCTTGTCCTGTAGTATTGCACAAATCTCTTTGATTCTGATATCCTGTAAAAGGCAGTAGTGACGTTGGCATTGTTATTGCGAATTTTTGCACTTGTAGCTACTATAGACTGAGAGGCACATATAATGTATGGCGCTTACACTATAAATGACCCGATCATCAATTTGGATAGAGCTGGGACAATAGAGTCTCCGCTGGATCTCATCGGTAACACTCCCCTCATCAGGCTCAAAAGCTTTGAGCGCGAACTCTCTCCGGGAGTGGAGCTCTACGCCAAGGCTGAGTGGTTCAACATTGGAGGCTCTGTCAAGGACAGGCCTGCTCTGCGCATCATAGAGGATGCTGAAAGGGATGGCAGGCTCACCCACGACAAGATACTTATCGACTCCACCAGCGGTAACACAGGTATCGCCTATGCTCTGATCTGCGCCGTCAAAGGGTACCAGTGCGAGATTGTCATGCCCGAGAACGCTAGTGAGGAACGCAAGAGGATAATCGCTGCCTACGGAGCCAAAATTATCTATACCGACCCTTATGAGGGTTCCGACGGTGCCATTCGGTACGTGCGTGAGCTTGTCGCTAGGAATCCTGAAAAGTACTTCTACGCCGACCAGTACAACAACCCTTCCAACTGGAAGGCCCACTACGACACCACCGCTCCCGAGATCTGGGACCAGACTGGCGGGCGGGTGACCCACTTCGTGGCTGGGCTTGGCACTACCGGTACCATGACTGGTACTGGCCGTCGACTGAAGGAGCTCAACCCTGAAGTCCAGCTTATAGGTGTGGAGCCCGATGCACCCTTCCATGGCCTTGAGGGGCTCAAGCATCTGGAGACCGCCATCGTACCGGGTATTTATGATGCCAGTGTCATAGATAAGAAGGTCGGCGTGAGTACGGAGGATGCCTACGAGGCTGCCCGACAGCTGGCCCGGCAGGAAGGTATCCTGGTTGGTCCAAGCGCCGGGGCAGCTCTAAAGGCAGCGATTGATGTAGCACGCACGCTCCGTCATGGAGTTGTGGTCGTGCTCTTCCCAGATTCCGGCACAAGATATCTTTCCACCGAGTTGTGGAGGCTTCAAGGCCCAAGATAGTATCATTCTCTTCAAGAAGATTTTTGCAAAGATCATACCATCAAGGGGGATAACTTATGGCAAAGGTTGAAGTTCAGATACCAGGTCCTCTAAGGGTACATACCAACCAACAGACTAAGGTAGAGGCATCTGGTAGCAACGTCTCAGAGGTGCTAGCCAACCTGGCTGAGCAGTACCCAGGGCTCAAGAGCCAGCTGTACGAGGCAGATGGCTCTGTCAGGAGGTTCATTAACCTCTTCATCAACGGCGAAGACGTACGTAGCAAGCAGGGACTTGACACTCCCGTCAATGAAGGGGATAAGATCGGCATCCTGCCCGCTATGGCTGGTGGCGCCGAGCTCACTCCTGAGCAGGTCAGGAGGTACCACAGGCACATAATCATGCCGGAGATCGGTAGCAAGGGACAGAGAAGGCTGATCAACTCTAAGGTACTCATCATAGGCGCTGGCGGACTGGGCAGCCCCGCTGCCCTTTACCTGGCAGCCGCGGGTGTAGGTACCATTGGCATAGTCGACTTCGACGTAGTCGAGATCAGCAACCTGCATCGGCAGATACTTCACGGCGACGCTGATCTTGGACGCCCCAAGGTAGACTCTGCTGCTGATGCCATACACAGGGTCAATCCCACAGTCAACGTCGTCAAACACAACGAGCCGCTGACCTCTGAAAACGCCCGAGAGATAATCCGCCAGTATGACGTCGTGATCAACGGCTCGGATAACTTCCCGACCCGCTACCTGGTGAACGATGTCTCCTACTGGGAAGGCAAGCCCCTAGTAGATGGCAGCATCATGCGGTTTGATGGTCAGGTCACGGTCTACGCACCAGGCTATGGGTGCTATAGGGATCTGTTCCCTACGCCTCCACCCCCAGGCTCTGTGCCCAGCTGTGCCGAGGCAGGTGTGCTTGGTGTGATGTGCGGCATCGTGGGTTCCATCCAGGCCATGGAGGCTATAAAGCTTATAGTTGGCATAGGAGAACCTCTCATCGGTCGCATGCTGATAGTCGATGCCCTAAATACGGAGTTCAGGGAATTGAAGCTGACAAAGGACCCGAATTGTCCAGTATGTGGGGAGAACCCAACGATCACGGAGCCTATAGACTACGTTGAGTTCTGCGGGGTGCCTCACGAGACTGCCCTCATCGGGTAGTCAATAAGTCTTGAATCACTGCAAGAGGAATCTTGCGTGAGATTTATTGCAAAAGAAAATCAAATCGATAATTGAGGAGGAAAGATATGACCCAATCGGTGGAGCAGACTACTCAGCAGTACGCTAATCCTGACGCACTGGTAAGCACGGAGTGGGTGGCCCAGCACCTAAATGATCCCAACATCCGTATTATCGAGGTAGATGTAGACACCTCAGCTTACGAGCAGGGCCACATCCCAGGTGCCATCGCCTGGAACTGGAAGCAAGACCTGCAGCAGCAGCCAGTCCGCGACATTCCTAACAAGGAGCAGTGGGAGGAACTGCTTTCGAGATCGGGCATCACTCCTGATACTACTGTGATCCTCTACGGCGACAACAATAACTGGTTCGCTGCCTTCGCTTACTGGCTTTTCAAGCTTTATGGTCACAATAACGTCAAACTCATGAATGGTGGTCGCAAGAAGTGGCTTGAGGAGGGGCGAGAGCTTACCAATGACGTGCCTTCTTATCCCAGGACAGACTACAAGGCTCCTGACCCCGCTCCACAGCTCAGGGCTCTAAGGGACGAGGTTATGAAGGTACTTGGAAAGCCGGATGTAGGTCTGGTTGATGTCCGCAGCCCCAAGGAGTTCTCCGGGGAGCTACTGGCTCCTGAGAACCTGCCTCAGGAAGGTGCTCAGAGAGGTGGGCATATACCCGGTGCCAAGAACATTCCATGGAGCACTGCAGTTAACGAAGATGGCACCTTCAAGTCTCCTGAAGAGCTGCGCAAGATCTATCAGGATCAGGGAATTACACCTGATAAGGAGGTGGTCACCTACTGCAGGATTGGTGAGCGCAGCGCCCATACTTGGTTTGTGCTCCACGAGCTCCTGGGCTATAAGGATGTACGCAACTACGACGGCTCCTGGACCGAGTGGGGCAGCGTAGTAGGGGCACCCATAGAGCGCTAGTTACCAGTATTATGGGAGGTGCGCATCGCCTCCCATAATTATTTAAAGTTATAGGAGGTAGCAAGGATGCAGTCCCATAATGATCACTCCCACGGCAACGGCCATAGAGTTGGTTATGCATCGCCCGAAGAGGCCCTAAATGCCCCAAGGGAAGAGATAGTCTATGTTGCCTCTCTGCACACTGGTACAGGAGTCGATGAACCAGACTTCCTGGCAGTGGTGGACGTCAATCCCGATTCCGATACTTATGGCCAGATAATTCACAGGACATACATGCCCAATAAGGGTGATGAGCTACACCACTTTGGTTGGCAGGTATGCAGTAGCGCCTGTCACACCAACCTCAATCGCCAATACATAGTTGTGCCAGGATTCCGAAGTACCAACGTGCATATCATAGATGTCATGACCGATCCTCGTCGTCCTGAGATCACCAAGGTTATATCCGGCGAGGAGATCAAGCGCAAGACCGGCCTCTCAGCACCCCACACCGTACACTGCATGCCAGGCGAGGTAGTCGTCATAAGCATGCTCGGCGATGAGAACGGAGATACTCCTGGCGGATTCGCGGTGCTTGATGCCAAGAACTTCGATGTGCTGGGAAGGTGGGAGGCTAATCCTGGCGAGATACAGTTCAACTACGACTTCTGGTATCAGCCCAGGAAGAACACTCTCATCTCCAGTGAGTGGGCTGCCCCCAAGACTTTTCAGGATGGCTTCAACCTACAGGACGTCCAAGAGGGTAAGTACGGCCACAGCATACACTTTTGGGATCTCTCTGAGAAGAGGGTAGTGCAGAGCATCGATCTCGGAGAGGAAGGTCTTATACCACTAGAGGTTCGCTGGTTACACAACCCGGATGCTGAGACTGGCTTTGTAGGTGCAGCCCTCAGCAGCGCTATCTGGCGCTGGTACAAAGAGGATGGCGAGTGGAAGGCCCAAAAGGTAATTCAGGTTGAGCCCAAGGACGTCGAGGGCTGGCCATTCCCAGTGCCTGGGTTGATCACGGACCTAGTAGTATCTATGGACGACAGGTTCCTTTACTTCTCCGACTGGTTGCATGGTGATCTCCGGCAATACGATATCTCCGATCCAGCAAATCCCAAACTTACAGGACAAGTATGGCTCGGAGGAGTCCTGCAGCCAGTGTACATGAATGGTCGCAAGCTCGAAGGCGGCCCTCAGATGCTACAACTATCTATGGATGGTCGCCGCCTGTACGTGACCAACTCTCTGTATTCTTCGTGGGATAATCAGTTCTATCCGGGCCTTAAGTCGTGGATGCTCAAGATAGACTGCGATCCCGAGGGCGGGATGAAGCTGGATGAGAACTTCTACGTTGATTTCGGCACTGCTCGGGCTCATGAAATGCACCTTCCCGGAGGTGACTGCACTACTGAGATCTTTCAGTAGCCTATAAGGCTGAATTTTGTATCATGGGTATGATTGGGAATATTCCCAATCATACCCTGTTTTGGGAGGTAAAAGTGTCAGTATTCGATGAGTTGCTTGCGAATAATCAGAACTATGCCCAAAGCTTCACTTATAGCAATCTATCTGCACCTCCTCGTCGGCATATAGCCATAGTCACGTGCATGGATGCCCGCATAGATCCCATTAGTGCTCTGGGTCTGGAGCTGGGTGATGCTCACGTGATACGCAATGCCGGTGGGCGAGTGACTGAGGATGTAATAAGATCCCTGGTGATCTCCCAGCAGTTGCTTGGTACTCGCGAGATAGCGATCATCCAGCACACAAAGTGTGGCATGCTCACCTTCACCAACGAGCAGCTTCGTGACAAGATCAAACAGGACCTAAATGTAGATGCCTCTGGGCTGGATTTCCTCCCCTTCACCAGCCACGAGGAGAGCTTGAGGGAAGACGTACGCAAGTTGCTTGGCTCTGGTCTCCTAGCTAAAGACACGATCATTACGCCTGCCATCTATGATGTTGAAACGGGTAGAATTCATAAAGTTGAAATCTAAGCAGAGGATGTGTTGAAGGCGTATGGTAGAGCTACCTAGAAAGATCTACGAAGCTATAGTCCAGCATGCACAGGAAGGTTGGCCTAATGAGATATGCGGACTTATAGCAGGCAACCCCGACCCAGTGCAGGTATATAGAGTAAAAAACTCTGCTGAGAACCCTATGGCCATGTTTATCATGGAGCCACAAGAACAGTTCAAAGTCATGATGGAGATAGAGGAGAAGGGTTGGGAGCTTTATGGAATATACCACTCCCATCCCGCAAGCGAAGCTTATCCCTCGCAGATGGATAAAGACTTTGCCCGCTTTTACCCCGACGTCATACAGTTCATATGTAGCCTTGAGGACAGAGATAATCCCAGGTTACGGGCTTTTTACATAATTGATAACGATGTTAGGGAGCAGGGCATCAGGATAGTCAACACTGAGCCAGGAGAAGAGAAACCTGTAGTTTGCTGCTAGAAACTTTACAGGAGGAAAAGACATGCCCTACCGTCTTGCAAAGGATGAAGAAGAAACCCAAGAACCGTTTGACCGCATACCTCCAGAGGAAGCTTACCGCATGGTCGAGAGCGGCGAGGCCGTCCTCATAGACGTGCGCGAGCAGAATGAGTGGGATGAGGGTCACATGCCCAAGGCCAGGCACGTACCTCTGCAAACCTTCTTATCAGATCCCACTAAGTATGTGTCTCCAGACCAGAAGGTGATATTTTCTTGCGCATCTGGCCAGCGGAGCGCAGTCGCAGCTGAGATGGCAGCCGCAGTTGGAGTCAGGCAGGCCTATAACCTTGAAGGGGGAATCAAAGCCTGGAGTGAGAAGGGCCTTCCGGTAGAGAAGTAACTATAAGGTTAGGTGATGGCAGGCTAGTCCTATTTATTTGGGAATGCTTGCCATCACCACACGATCTCAAAGTCGTGCTACAATCCTCAAATGGAAAACTTCATCGGCGAAGACGTCACCGTCATACGCGACAGCCTCTACAGCCAAATTCCAATCGGCGAGCACGTACGTGCGCTCATATCTACCCCTCAATTCCTGCGATTGCAGCGTATTAAGCAACTTGGCTGGGTTTACATGGTCTGGCCTGGTGCCACTCACACTCGATATGAACACTCCCTGGGGGTTTATTATCTCGCCAGGAAGGCCTTGGAGCATCTGATACGTCTAGGGAAGAACGGCGGGATAGAGGATCCTCAACCTGGCGAGATCCGAACTGTTCTTGCCGCTGCCTTACTTCATGATATAGGACACTACCCGTATTCCCACGGCATCGAGGAGTTAGGTCCCCCGGTGCTTCCTCATGAGGAAGTAGGAGCCATGGTGATAAGCTCCAATGATGTGTCTTCTGTACTGTGGGATTGGGGAGTAGACCCGCATCGAGTTATAAGCCTGATAGCCCCCGACAAATCTCCAGAACATGAGATCAACGGCAGATGGCTGATATATAGATCGTTGCTGTCAGGTGCATTGGATGTGGACAAGATAGACTATCTGCCGAGAGATGCTCAGGCATGTAACGTTCCCTATGGCAGGGTGGATACTGAAAGGCTTATAGCTTCTCTACGTGTCCTGCAATTTGAAGGCTCTCCACATCTGGCGATCACCGACAAAGGTATCAGCGCTCTGCATTCATTGATCCGTGCACGTCAGGAGATGTTCGACAACGTATACTGGCATCATACTAATCGTGCCTGCATGGTGATGCTGCTCAGAGCCGTACAGGACGCTATAGATGCTGGGACGCTGTCTTCCGACGACCTGATGAACCACGATGATTACTCTCTAATAGCTTTGCTGCTTCGTTCGGACATGCCAGATACTACAAGGAGTCTGGTCGAGAGTTTGGTTGCAAGAAGGCTACACAAGCGAGCCATAGAATTCTCTGTACAAGCTGGAGTGATTTTCCAGCGTCTTAATTCTCTTTTCTACCATCCGGGAAGTCGCAAGGAACTTGAGATCAGGCTGGCTAATATCTTGTCCGAACTTACTGGACTGGAGGTGATGCCCTACGAAATACTGATAGATATCCCTAAACCTGAGCGTTGGGATGTGGATGCCTTAGTGGTTTTTCGCAAGCCACCAATAGGTTTGAATCAAATAATGACCTGGAGCGAGGCCACAGGCATGCGCTCTCACGACCTCTCTGCCTACGAATCTTACCAGCGTAGGATTCGTATTGTTACCACGCATAGGTTGAAAGACAGAGTGTGGACTCTCAAGGACCGGTTGATAGGAGAATTGTTGGCTCTGAGTAATAGGCCATCAAGTTAGATGTCTAAAGCGGAGGGCCCTGGAGGTGTTTGAGGATTATTTCGCCCCTATAGCTTCCAAGTACGACCAATGGTACCGCGAACCTCTTGGTAACTATATAGATCAGTTGGAAACTAGTCTGGTGATGTCATTGCTGGCCCCACAAGCTGGCGAGACTATAGCAGATGTGGGGGCGGGTACCGGTAGGTTTGCTGCACAACTTGCTAGTATCGGTGTCAACGTAGTAGCTATAGAGCCATCTGGCCCAATGCGCAATATCGGTATCCAAACCACTCGAGATCTGTCTGTGCGCTGGATCAACTCAACAGCAGAACACATAGCGTTGGCAGATAATAGCGTCGATGCCGCGGTTGCAATAACAGTGCTTGAGTTCGTCAGCTATCCAGAGATCGTAATCTCTGAGATGAAGCGCATAGTTAGACCTCAGGGAAGGTTAATACTGGGCGTCCTTAACGCTCTCTCGCCTTGGGCGGCGCTATACAGATACCTTGGAGATTTGGATATACCTCCATGGCCACACGCCAAGCTCAAGAGTCGGGAAGATATCGGGAGGCTATTGGGGATAGAATCTGAGGAAGTCAAAGGATGCGTGCATCTGGCACCTGATGCACGCCCACCATTTGATGAAGCTGACAAAGCTGGGGTCAGGGCAGGCAATCAACCAGCATTTTTGGTAGCCAAAAAGGAGGTAACATGAAGGTAACAGCCCTTGTAGCAGTTTATCCCATAGGACAACAGAACTATGCCTCAGTCGATGCAGCTATAGATGTTCTTCGTGAGAGTGGTCTGGAGGTTCAAGTCTTCCCAACACACTCCACAGTTACCGGGGATATCGATGCCCTTTTTGCTGGTCTCAAGGCAGCTTATCAGAAAGCAGCCAAGTATGGAGGCACAATTATGACCGCGACTGTGACAAATATTTGCCCTGATATGAGCAGGTATGAGGGCTGAGAGGCTGATCGAGCCTGTGCTTTCAATTTGGTCTCAACCAATAATGAGGGTTCACAACTAAAACAAAACCAGATCTAGGGATTGGTACTAGCCTTCAGGGTGATATAATCGCGTTCAAGCATCAAAAAGAAAAAAATAGGAGATGAAGCTAGCCTATGAAGATAGTACTTCCACTTGCAGGACTTGGAACAAGGCTCAGGCCGCATACGTATACTCGACCTAAGGCACTGGTAAGCCTAGCAGGCAAACCACTCTTGGCCCACATCATAGATCGTCTCTCCCCTCTGCCTTGCGAGGAGATGATATTTATTACAGGATATCTTGGCGAGCAGATAGAGGAATACATAAAGACTCATTACAGCTTCAACTCTCGTTTCGTGGAACAGAAGGAACCCAAAGGACAAGCACATGCTATCCAGCTTGCACGGGAGTGGATAAACGGCCCTACATTCATAGTCTTTGCTGATACCATCTTTGAAACAGATGTGACTAGGCTCTTACAGGTAGAATCGGATGGCCTCTTGTACGTTCATCAGGTAGAGGATCCTCGCAGGTTTGGTGTTACAGTCCTTGATGGCAAGTATGTCAAGAAGATAGTTGAGAAGCCCAAGACACCTGTGAGCAATCTGGCAATAGTAGGTCTGTATTATTTCCGCTATGGAGAACAGCTAATTGAGGCCATAGATGAGCTAATCTCCTCTAACAAGCAAACCCAGGGTGAGTTTTATCTGGCGGATGCTATTCAGATAATGATAGATAAGGGTGCCAAGTTTGAGACCGAGGAGATTAACCTCTGGCTCGACGCCGGCACTCCATCTGCGTTGTTAGAGACGAATCGATATCTTCTCAGCAATCATCCACAGCATGAGTACAATTTCCCAGGTAGTGTCATTAGATCCCCTGTTTACATCCCAGAGTCTGCCAGGATTGAAGACTCTATTATTGGTCCCTATGTGAGCCTGGATGAAGGTGCTGTGGTAAAGTCATCTATAATCCAGGATTCCATTCTCGGCCAAGAATGCACGATAGAGTTTGCGGCTCTCTACCATTCTCTGATTGGCAACAGCGCAGTAGTACGGGGCAGTCATACTACCCTTAATGTCGGGGATAACTCCAGCATAAGTCTTGGACAGTTCGATGAACTCTGAACACTTCTAAAAACTTGGAACTATGTTTATAATTCCGCCACAGGTGAAAGGTGGTGGAAAGATGACCAGGGCCCGATATATCTCTAGCTCCATAGCTTTGTATCTGCTGTGGAGCTTCCTTGTTCTTTACCCCAATCCAGTAATGTTATTCTATTCAATTCCAAGGGCTATATCTCCGCCCATCGACGAACATGCTGTGGCAGATATGGCTTCGAAGTTGCCCGACGATCCAGCAGCTATTGAGAGCGCCGTGAATAGCTACGTTCGTTACGAAGTCCCTTGGCAAACCTATAACGTCCCCTGGTATTTTCCTACTGTGAGTGAAGCCTTGGCTAACAGAGCAGGAGATTGCCAAGCGCGTATGATCGTCTTTGCCAGCATACTGGAATACAAAGGTATTCCTTATAAGCTGCGGTATTCCCTCGATCACGCATGGGTAGAGTATCCTAGAAAGAAGCCCAACTTGCTTGAAAAGAGGTCGCTTTCTGTAATGGTCAGTGATGGCAAGAGTATGAAGTTGAGTATTCCAAAGCAGGTGCAATGGAAGGAGACTTACAGGATTCGCAAGCAGTTGTGGTGGGATTATATGCCCATAGAGAAGAGGGTTCTCATGCTACTAGGACTGCCGGTTGTAGCTTTTAGGCACAAAGTCTATGTATTATTTGGCAGAGCTTCGAGAGTGTTTATATCCGTGCCTCGTTGGGTCAAGATAACCAACCGCTTGTGATCGGTGAGCCTAGGCTTAGAGGGTATACCATGATCAAGGCGTTTAGCACTCTGGTTGGGCTCTGTTTTACCGTGTTGGGTGTCATGGGTGCCATACCCGTAATTCATGCTCCATGGCCCGAGTCTGCACCCGACTTGATCATCGAGAATGCCTATGGGTATCTGTTCGGCATTTTACCCAGAAACTTACTCTTAAATGCACTTCATATACTAATCGGAGGCGTCGTTTTGTACGCCTCCAGGAGCGACTACACCGCGTACATGTCGCTCAGACTCGCGACAATTACGTTCTTCCTACTAGCCTTGCTAGGATTGTTCCCCTTTACTGAGACTCTTTTCGGGTTTATGCCACTCTTTGGGCCCAATGTGCTCCTGCATGGACTCACTGCTATCGGTGGCTTTATCTTTCTGATAGCAGTAGATATGCCACATCCGGGTCACGGTGACGAGCTGATATTCTCAAGGTGCTCACAGCTTGTATCTACATCACTTGCTTTTGGGGCTGGCTATTTCCTGGCAGTAACATTGACAGATCTAGCTTATTGGTGGTCCTCGATGCCGTGGTATATATCACCCGAACACAAGGCATTCTACGTACGGTTCTGGTCGGAAGCGTCTTTCTGGTTAATACTTGCTGGCGTCTGCACTTTTACGGCGGCAACTATTCTTTCTATCGTGCAAACCAAGCCACGAGGCATCAATAGCCTCTATCCATCGATTATTTGCTTGATTGTGGGCGTGTTCAACCTCATGATTCGCATCCCTGATTTCTCAGCTGTGATAATTCCTTGGGGGGCCTGCATTTCCTTGCTTACCTCAGCAGCTGCTATCATAGCTTATGCTCGTCAATTTGGAGCGAGAAGATCCAATCCCAATCGTTTATTTGTGGACGGTGTATGAGCCATGTTGAGGCACCCACTTATGACTTCCATAACGTCGGCAACAGTTTTCGTGCTCTTGGTTGGGATCCCTACGGACGTTATACCGAATCCCTTGTTCACTCGTATGACACCAGTGCGATTATTCGATTACCTGCTGCTGTGCGTGAACGCCTTGCTGTTTGGTATTTGGGGTTACCTCTCTACCAGAAAGGGATGCTCTCTAAACTCCATGCACAGGCCAACCATAAGTGGTATGCTCTCCTTCCTTGCGATAGGATGCCCCACATGCAATAAGTTGGTACTGCTCTTGGTGGGTGCAAGTGGAGCTCTGCACTTCTGGGCTCCAATACAACCTGTAGTGGGCTCTATAGCCACTGCTTTAATGGCCTCCGTAGTCATTTGGCAACTCAGGAGATTAAAGGTGAATAGCTAACCATGGACTCTTGCCTATCTAGTAGATAGCTATCAACCACAGTAGATAAGCTGTGAGGGATATACCCGTGACAGCGCTCAGACGCATTACCTGCCTGTAGTTGCTAATGATTGCTCTCTCGTCGAACCTTCTAGACCAATAAGTCAGGAGGACTGCTTGTAGAGCAGTACCTGCCAGTGCAATGCCCGCATACCATCCGCTATATGATTTTGCTAGCACATAAGCTAGCAGCAATCCACCAATGATCTGTAAACTTATCGCCCATATGAAGCACTTGGTAGGACCAATGGCGACGGCAAGCGTCCTGTCACCTCGTTGCGTATCCTCCTCTATCTGGTATATCTGTGTAAGTGGATATAGACCTAGTATGATAAATATGGCTGCCATGGCTCCAAGAGCGCCTCTGATCGACATTACACCAGACAAGTTCCCCTTTTCTGCCAGCCATCCTGCTAGGAATACAACTAACCCTTGCCCAAAGCCGATAGCGGTAGTACTGCTCCATGGAGAGCTCTTCAACCTTATACTAGGATGGGAATAGGCCAAAGACAGAACGGTAAATACTACATACACCAGAGCAAACCCAGGCCCAACCGTACAGGCTAGGAGGAAGCCTATGAGCTTGCATGCCAGCGAAAATGGTAGTAGATACCGGCTTACAGGCGGAGGATGCAACAAGCCCCCTACTGGACCTGTGTCACGGTCATAGTAGGAATTGAAGGCTGTAGCGCCGCCGTATAGGAACACATGTAGTGCTATGTATCCCAGCACCTGATCTAGGCCGAGCCTTCCTCCAGCAAGCAACCATCCCCATAGGTATACAGGTGACAGCAATACCTGGAAATGCAACCTCAGATGGACGAAAAGATCCCGATAGGCGATTAGAGAAGCTGATCTAATCATAAGATGGCTGACCTTACATAAGATTATTATCAACCTAAAGATAGATCTGCGATCAGAGGGAAGTGATCGCTAGGGAAGATTGGAGGCTCACCAGTTCGATCGAGGTGGAAGCTCCTGATGTACCACCTGGCATCTCCATCTCTTACCAGTATCCAATCTATCCTGCCGGAGTGTGTAGGCTTACCAGTAAAACTATGAAATGTGAACCCCCCCTCATCTTCTGGGCAACCGGCCTCCAAGTAGACATCCTTAAAGCCTGCATCCATAAAGAGCTTGTATGGTTCGGTTTGGGGGGTGCAGTTGAAGTCTCCAGTTATCAGCACAGGAAATCCATTAGGGACTATAGATTCTAGTTGAGAGAGCAGCTTCTTCGTTCCCTCTACTCTTGCAGTGCGGCCTTCGTGATCTAGATGAGTATTGAAGTGAAAGAATCTCAACCCACTAGCTCTGTGCTCGAAGAGGCACCAAGTGGCGACGCGGATGCAGGCCGCATCCCATCCAAGCCCCATCTGAGTGCAATCCTCATTGAGCCAGAACCCGCCTGAATTGACCCTTTCCAACGTGTCCTTTTTCCAGTAAATCGCGGCATACTCCCATGGCTCTCTGGTACCATACTGCGATCCTATGTACTTATCGTAGTCTCTCATCTCTTGGTACTTCTGTAGGTTACCTTCTTGCACTTCTTGCAAGCCTATAAGATCTGGATTATTAGACAGAATGGTTCTTAAGTTCAGGGGCGCTCTGTGCTCCCAAGCATTCTCGCCGTCTTTATGGATAGCGCCTCTGATGTTAAAGCTCATCACTCGTATATCAGCCAACCTGACAGATGTGTTTGCCTCCAACTTCTCTCTCCTTGGTGTCTATCAAGAGCATTGTAACGAAGTTATAGTAAAATGTGCTCGCTCTCATTGGAGGAGGTTATGAAGATCGATATTGAGGCCATAGAAAACTGGGTTGAGGAAACTCGACACAGGTGGAAAGTCCCTGCCATTGGTTTGGCAGTAGTCATCGAGGGCAAAGAGGAGCTGCTCAAAGGTTTTGGACAAAGAGATGTAGACCTCGCACTACCAGCAACAGAATCCACCCTGTTCGCTATAGGTTCCTGTACTAAGGCATTCACAGCTACCGCCCTAGCTTTGTTAGTGGAGCGTGGGCTGATGCAGTGGAGTGTCCCGGTCAAGGAGTATATACCATCATTCGAGCTATATGATAGGGACGCATCTGCAAAGATTACCCCAGTCGATCTGCTTATTCATAGTTCTGGTTTGCCAAGACACGACTTGGTATGGTACAGCGCTCCTAATTTGTCCCGGAAGGATCTGCTGTCACGTCTGCGGTATCTTGAACCTAGCAAGGACTTGCGCTCTGCCTGGCAATATCAAAACCTAATGTATGTGGTAGCAGGCTATCTGATCCAGGAACTTACAGGAATGACTTGGGAGGATTTTGTTCTCACACACATTTTGAAGCCTTTGGGCATGAGCAATACCAACTTTTCTGTGCGGGCATCACAGCTATCGGCCGATTATGCTCTGCCCTATGTGCAGGAGAGCGAGGCAGTAAGAAGAACCGACTTTTTTGATTTGGAAGCTATGGGACCAGCAGGATCGATAAATTCCTGTGTAAGAGATATGGCTAAGTGGTTGCTATTTCACTTGGGATATTCCACTCGCGATGTCTTTGGATCGACAAGCTCTCTGGAAAAGCTGCATACTCCACACATGCCTGTAGGTACTCCTCCCAGGTATGAGGAGCTATCTTATCAGGATTATTGTCTGGGGTGGGTTTCGCAGACTTACAGAGGATATATGTTGCTTTATCATGGAGGCAATATAGATGGATTTTCTGCTCTGACCAGCTTCTGTCCCGAGTTGAACATCGGTCTGGTGGTGCTGTCAAATATGGGGCAGAGTCCAGCTCCACAAGCAATCACTTTCGGAATCTACGACAGGCTTTTGGGTATGAGCCCGCTGGACTGGAATGCTAGGCTTGAATCTGAGCAGGAACAGTATAGGAAAATGACAACTCTGGGGCGCGAGGTCAGAGAAAAGAACAGGAAGCCTGATGCAGCCTGTCCACATAACTTAGAAGACTATACCGGTACCTATAGCCACCCTGGGTATGGGACCTTGCATATTTCCCAAGAGGAAGATGGGAGCCTATTAGTACGACTGAATGAATTGTCAGGAAGGGTTAGCCACTATCAATATAATACTTTTCTATTAGAGTTTGAGAAGTTACCTAACCCTTTGCCTGCCACATTTACAGCTAATTCTAGAGGAATAGTAGATAGAGTTAGTATTCCGCTTGAAGTGTCCGTCTCTGAGGTAGTCTTCAGACGTCGAGCTGCAGAGGAGTTATACGACCGCTCGTACCTGCAGGGCTTTGTCGGCGATTATATTGCAGAAAGCAATATGGTCACCGTAACTCTTGATCGAGATGTATTACGCTTTGTTATCCCTGGCGAGTTGGATATATCGATGATTCCCGAGGGCCTTAACACTTTCGTTGCTACAAATACCTCATCCATACACGCTGAATTTGCCATATCTGAAGAAACTACGAGACTTCTGCTTGCAGGACCTGAGTGGGCAATTGAAGCACAGCGCATTACTATATAGACATTCAGGAAGCGCTCATGAAGCTGGCTATCAGAGAAGGAAATGGTACCAGGGGACTCTCTACGCAAGAGGCTGGAACGGCTGTCCGATATCGGCATAGAAGGTATTGAGCTGCACGGCGCATCTTTAATCCTCTCTGCCTGGGAGCTCCGTTCAGTATTTGCCGACAGCCCTGTATACGTTGCCAACATCTTGGGCCCTGCTGACCTGCTCTCTCCGGATGCTGCTGTAAGAGAAATAGCCATGAATCTTGCCAACTGTTGAATTGGGTGCTGCTCGTATCTCAGTTCGGGACCAAACCACTGCTGCCTGACCTCTTCTCCTTATAAGGATGCTGTAGAGCTGGAGAGAGAGTTATTTATAACGCAAATGAGGGAGCTCTCGGAACTATCTGAGACTGAGGGCACGATTATATTCCTGGAGCCACTCAACCGATACGAAGCACATCTAGTCAACACTCTACAAGATACTTGCAACCTGGCTCTCGACATAAGCCCAAGAGTGAGGATAATGGGCGATTTTTTCATATGAACATAGAAGAAGCTGATATAACCCAGAGCATAAAAGCCACAGCAGACCAAATCGTCTACGTGCATGTAGCTGATAGTAATTGTCTACAACCTGGCAGGTGGCATATAGACTTCACTCAAGACTTTAGAGCGCTGAAAGAAATAGGGTATGACGGTTACCTGGGTATAGAATGTCGTATAGCAGGTGAACTTGAATCTGCCCTGCAAGAGTGCGCACACCTGCTTCGAGAATGGCGGCAAGCAGCCTGATTTGAAATACCCTTTGTGATCATAGAACGGACGCTAAGGGAAGATTATTCCCAGTTTGATCGCCCTATCTGGATGCTCATCTATTAGCTTATATGCCTCGGGAGCGTCATCAAAGGGCACTACAGGATGTATTATCCCCTCAACTCGAAGCTTGCCTTCTGCTAGCCACTTGATTGCAAGGCTAACATATCGATCGAGATTCCAGCGAGGATATTCCCTCATAGGCAGGCTCTCTGAGCGCGCTGATATGAGCTCAATACGATTGATGTGAAATTCATCACCCAAGTATAAGCCACTAGCATCTCTGCCATAAAAAGAGAGTACACATACCCTGCCACCAAATCCCGTTGATCTAATAGCCTGCTGCAGTGCTATAATGTTGCCACTAACCTCGATTGATACGTCTACGCCTGAGCCACTCCTGTCCTGAGATGCACTTCTATATCCCCCTACAACTCTCCTGGGTGATGTGCCTTCGATAGGGGCATATGGTGGCGTAAGCTCGCGTATTTTTACCCCAACATCGCCGACTGTTGGATCCAGAGTGATATCGGCTCCAAAGGATTCAGCTAACTTCCTTCTAGTCTCTACAGGGTCTACTCCTATTACCATATCTGCTCCCGCAAGTCGAGCCATCTGTATCGCCATTAGGCCTATAGCACCAAGTCCGAATACTGCTATCCTATCTCCAAGATCTATTCTGGCATCCCTAATCGCCATAGCCATTACAGCGGGATCAAGGCATACTAATGCTTCATCGGATATCCCTTTGGGGACTGCATCTACCTCCGATTCATCCACTGTATGCGTCTCACGTATGGGCAAATGGCCAAATACTCTGTCACCGACCCTAAACCTAGTTACCTTACTACCTATCTCAGTGACGGTTCCTACTGCCATATTCCCCAGTCTAAATGGGAACCTCTTCAAACCTTCCTCAGATGATATTGGTTTGACCACGCCTGAATCAGGGTCATATGGACGATTTGCTTCTGGGTCGTTCCTGTATGCTACCAGTTCCGTGCCGTGTTTCGGGGATGCGAACTCAGTGCGTATGCGTACTTGCTTAGGGCCAAGGGGCGGGTCATCATACTCACGAATTGCCGGTGTTCTAGGCGCGGTGGCAATAAGTTCTCTCGGCATGTGCTCCTCCAAGTAAAAGGTGTTACACAGCAATTTATCAGAAAATAGCTTATGACTCACAAGGTATAGGTTGTTGTATCATGAACCTTTACATCTAGGTCGGATATTGGGACTTTTTATTTAGTCCTTGCATAGTTCTCTAAGTGTAAGATAGTTTCGGGAGATATTGTGACCTGAGGAGTGCAAGTTGGAAAGGGTATTAATCGTGGGAGCCAGCCTGGCAGGTGGTAGGGCAGTGGAAGCCCTTCGCCAGGAAGGATTTGATGGAGAGATAATTCTCGTGGGTGAAGAGCCTCACAGACCTTATGAGCGTCCTCCACTATCAAAGGCGTTCATGAGAAGCGAGGTAAGTGAGGATAGTCTCTATCTACAACCTGATCAATTTTATGTTGATAACGAGGTTAAGCTGATACTTGGCAAGCGGGCTGTAGAACTTCACCCTCGTGAGAGAGTGCTTGTGTTGAACAATGGTAACAGGATTACCTATGACTCAGTACTGCTCTGTACAGGGGCTGCTCCCAAGAAGCTGGAGGTCCCCGGCAATGACCTGGAGGGCATATTTTATCTGCGTAGTTTGGATGATGCTAGATGTATAAGATCTGAGGCAATAAAAGCCCAAAGGGTTGTCCTTGTGGGTTCTGGCTTTATAGTTTGTGAGCTCGCAGCTTCCTTCATGCAGATGGGTCTAGAGGTGACAATCGTAGGGTTACAATCTGCATTAATGCAGAAAGCCTTTGGGCAAGATATTGGAGCTACATTTACTGAGGTGCACCGGTCTCATGGGGTACAAATACACCTAGAGGAGCACGTAACTGGTTTCCGAGGTGCTGGCAGAGTAGAGCAGGTTATCACTAGCTCAGGCAAGAAGCTTGATTGCGACTTTGTAGTGGTAGGAATAGGCGTGACTCCGGCTTGCTCTTGGTTAGCAAGTTCAGGCATCAAAATGAGCGATGGTGTTCTGGTAGATGATTACTGCAGGGCCTCTGTCCCAGGGGTCTTTGCTGCTGGCGATGTAACTAGGTGGTTCTATCCCCGTGTCGAGAAGTTCGTGCGTGTCGAGCACTATGATAATGCTCAGAACCAAGGAGTTGCTGCCGCTCGAAGTATTCTGGGTAAAGGCGAGTCATATTCTCCGGTGCTCTTCTTCTGGTCTGATCAGTACGATTTGCATATCCAGTATGTTGGATATCCAGAAGACTATCAGCAGGTGGTCCTTAGGGGAGATAAAACGTCAAACTCCTGGTGTGCATTCTATATTTCAGACGATCGTTTGGTGGCTACGCTTGCTGTGAACAGACCTCGAGAACTCTCCGTATCTAGGAGAATCATCGCAAGGGATATTCCTGTAGACCCTAAGCGGCTTGCAGATGAACAATTTGAGCTGCGATCCCTTCTAGGTAGTAGATAACAAAAGTATCAGATTGAGCTTTACCATGAAGGTAATCTTTTAGGAATCTTGCTAGTGGAGATCTACTTTGTTCAAGATAATGCTCTCAAAAGAAGGTAGTGAGTTAGTTCCCAACATAAATATCGAAGACATAAGCGATATCATATCTCGAGAAGATAACCTGCTGTGGGTAGATGCAATCTCTCCCAGCAAGAACGAGATGGAAAAGCTTCAGGAAGAGTTTGGCTTCCATGAACTCTCGATCGAGGATGCGCTCAAACCTTGGCAAAGACCTAAGATTGATCAGTACGATAGCTATTACTTTATTGTTATTTACACTGCCCGATTTATTCCTGAGCAAGTGGATATACAAGAGGTAGAGTTAGATATATTCCTGGGCAGTAACTATATCGTCACGGTGCATGGGAAGGAAATATCTGAGCTCGATGATGTAGCTCGGAGATGGCAACAGAACATCTCCAAGCTCAAACCCTCCGCAGGAGTGCTGCTGTATAGCATAATTGACTCAATTGTCGATAGCTACTTCCCGCTAGTAGATACTTTGGGCGACCATATAGAGAGTTTCGAAGAAAATATATTCTCGGGAAAACAGATCACACTTCAGGGAGAGGTATTCAGGCTACGTAAGGAGCTGCTACAGCTAAGGAGGGTGCTTGGTCCACAGAGAGATCTACTCCTTTATCTTAGCCGGACGGAATCAGCACTGCTTGAAGGAGACGTCCGGACATACTTTCAGGATGTATACGATCATATTATGAGGGTAACGGACACCATTGATCTATATCGTGATCTGCTCAATAGCGTGCTCGAGTCCTATTTGACCGTAGCTTCCAATAATCTAAACATAACTGTACGAACACTCACATCATGGTCGATCATATTGATGACGCTTGCGCTCATTGCGGGTATATACGGTATGAACTTTGAGCACATGCCTGAGCTGCATTGGCGCTACGGCTATCCAGGCGTACTTTTTGTGATGTTATTGATTACTGTTATCTTGTACTACTACTTCAAGCGCAAGCGATGGCTTTAGCAGGTCTACTTATGGATAGCCAGCTCTCAGAGCATTTATCTCTGCCCATAGCTTCTCAGCTCTGGATCTGATCCCATCTACGGGGCCATTAATTATCGATCGAGACACGTTTATTACTACAGGACCTGAACGAGAAGCTCCTACTGCCGCAACGAGGTCTCCCCCTTGTGCGCCTATGCCTGGAATAAGTAAGGGACACTTAGGGGAGATCCTTCTTACTTGTTCCAGCTCGTCCGGAGCGGTTGCTCCTACTACTAGCCCTACATCTGCTGCATGATTACCTCTTGTTACCATAGATGCCACGATTTGGTACAGAGGTGTATCGTCCACTTCAAGCAGTTGGATGTCGGCCCCCCCCGCATTCGATGTCCTGCATAGAACCCATACCCCTTTTTCGTGGTATCCAAAGAATGGCATCATTGAGTCTAGTCCCATATAGGGATTAACGGTAACAGAGTCGAACCCTAATACTTCGAATATGGCCTTAGCATACATACGTGCGGTGTTGGGAATATCACCCCTTTTCGCATCTGCTATGGTCACCATCCCACTTGGAATAAGTTCTAACGTCGATTGCAGAAGGCTGAAGCCGTCCGCACCCATAGCCTCATAGAAAGCAAAGTTGAGCTTGTAGGCACAAACTAGATCTGAGGTTGCATCTATCACTGCATGATTAAAGGCGAGCACTCCTTTGTGCGACCTCTCAAATCCTTCTGGAAGGAAATCAAGCTCAGGGTCCAGCCCTACACATAACAGAGTATTGTTGGCCTCTTGGACCTGCTTAAGTTTGTCTATGAATCTCATAGCTATGTTCCTCTTCAACAAGAGTATAACGCTTATCAATTAGAATAACTTTCTAAGGATCACAGGTGGAAACCCACAGATATAAAAGTTTTTTTATAGAGAAGGAGGATACATCTCAGTAACTATAGTACAGGATAAAACGTTCCTTATAATGCGATACAAGTGGTTATAGTCACTAGTTTCCGAAAGGCAGGAATTATGCAATACAATCACGCTAACTTCTATGCCAAGATCTGGGCTTTGCTCTGCATCCTAACATTCACAATGGCAGTAGCTGGGCAAGTTCTTCCAAGCCGTGCGGCTGATAATAATCAGATCGAACACAATTTAAGATCATTGCGACAGAACTTGAATGAGGTCAGAAATCAGCTGGTAGTAGTCTTTTCGTCGCAGATATCCGTTGATCAAGCCAAGAACAAGATTAGAGCAACCGGAGGTAAAATCACCAAGAGCTCTACTAGGTTTCGCAGGACTTATCTTGCAGTTTATCCAGATGCACAGGCTGCGAGCCGGGCGTATAACATCCTCAAGGCAGATAGCAATACTATCAATATATTCTTCAACAGGAAGATAAAGGTTCCCAGTGATATCCCTGGTTTGCCCGTACCTATAAGCAAGCAAGCTAGGAGGGACTTTTCATCTACTAAGCCAGCTTGGGAGAACCAAGGAGCTAGCGGGAGCTTATCTCCACAAGCTGTACCAGGCAACCTTGGGACATTCCAGTGGAGCCTTCAAAGGATAGGCTATGATCTGGCTCCTAGCCCGACGTCTAATGCACCAGTAGTAGCGGTGATAGATACAGGAGTGGATTATAATCACCCTGACATAGAGCCCAATTATATGCCCTGTCCGGCTGCTTTAGCTCAAGCAGGTTTCTACTGTGATGTTATCGATCAGGATAACGATCCAATGGACGCGGTCGGACATGGGACCCATGTAGCAGGTATAATCGCCGCCGCCGACGACTCGTTTGGCACTACTGGTGTGTCTCCTAAGAGCAAGATATTAGCTGTTAGGATCTTTGATGATCTCGGTTACACAGACCTTATGACGATATTCGCAGCCCTGGATTATGTACGCCTTGCTAAGACCCAAATTCCTGATCTAAAAGTAGCCAATATGAGTTGGGGAGGCTATGCGGATATAGGCTCCCCAGAGTATCAAGAAATGGCTGCTCGTATATCCGCACTCAGAAATAGCGGTATACTCCCAGTTGCTGCTGCTGGTAATGATAGCGACAATCCATCTCAGTACCTTGCAGTAGTTTCAGGTGAAAAGATTGTTCCTATTCCTGCTGCACTCCCGGGAGTCCTATCCGTAGCTGCAACAGATTACAACGACTACAGAGCGTTCTTCAGTAACTACTCCACTCCGATTAAGCTGAATGACTGTCAAAATATAATCCCTCCTGGCGACTATGATCCAGGATTTGTACAGTGCTCTCCAGATAATACCTACACTAATTTGACCTATAACCTGGCACAAATAGCAGCCCCTGGATGGCAGGTACTCGCTCCCACGCTACGTGGCCAATATGTGGAGTTCTCCGGAACATCTATGGCTTCTCCAATGGTCGCTGGAGCTGCTGCCAGGGTAATGAGTCAGTATCCAGCCATGACTATAGGACAGGTTCAGGATAGGCTTGTTTCTACTGGGCAATCCTTGGGCATCTCCAAGGGCTTCCCTATAGCTACCCCAAGGCTTGACTTGCGGAAGGCATTAGGAGTATCGGGAACTGGTATTACCGGACGGGTGGTAGACGGGTTTACTGGTATACCTATCGCAAATGCTACCGTGTTTATCAAGTACGGTAACACTCCACTTGCTATTGCTACCACGACCGATAAGGCCGGATTCTATACATTTAGTAACCTTGCAGGTGGTCGAGCCTATACGATAACGGCAACTGGGGCAGGGTACATTACGAACAGCAAGAATGTTCAGACCATATCGGGTCAATACATCGATCCCGGTGATCTTAGCCTCGCTCCGCTCCGAAATGATGGTTCTTATACCTTTATGCTGGAGTGGAACAATGTGGCTACAGGTTTCTATGAGTGGCAATCTGCGTATTTCCTTGCAAGAGGTTATCCATGGCCTGTCAATCCAGCCAGTATGCCTATGGCTCTTCTAGATACCTATATCAGCGTACCCGCTATTTCTGAACCTAATGATGTGTTCGTCTATAATCCTCTGAACAAGGGCACAACTGCTACTTACCCATATGTCAAAGTACTACATGATAGCGAATACGATATCACTCCACATGAGGGTGCCATAGTTCGACAATTATCACCATCCGGCAAGATCAGATACGGAGTCGAATGGCTGTCTCCTGGCGGTTACAAACGCCCTAATGCAACGGTTAGTATCTATCGGAATGGAGTGCTGCTACGCAGAGCACAACTTTCCCTATCCAATGCCCCAACTGATGGCACAAGCGCAAACGCCTCGAGAAGATATGCTCATTGGGCCCTCTATGCCATCAATAGTCAGGGGAATCTATCCAATGCGTTTGGTGAATCTAACGGTCAGCGCAGCAGCTACCACTACTGGGTGTACCGAAACGGTAATATACCAGGAGTTCCTGGTCCTAAGGTAGGTCAGCCACTTACCGCTTATCTGGAGCTTGTAGACGGTGTTTCTGGCGGTCCTCTACCTGGTTGTAATGGAGACTGTGCCGATGTCTACAGATACAAGATGGTAGAAGGCAGGACGTACTCGTTTACTTTATCAAGGCCCGCAGCCACTAGCTTCCAATTGGAACTTTACGCTCCCAATGCCACGTCGATTGCAGAGACTATACCTATCAAGATAGGGGAAGAGAACGGAGATACCGTCACTTTGCAATACAAGGTGCCAAGAGGCAGAACAGGTACGTACTATCTCGCAGTAGTAGATTACATGGGAAGTGGCTCATATACGCTGGTAAGGCAAAGGTAAATAACGTCTCTTGTTAATGCCTTCCTTGGATCCCAGGGTGTTTTAACACCCTGGGATCGTTATTGTGCTATATATTTAGTTACTGCTTAATAGAGCTAGAGCGGGGGTAGATCAAAATGCCAAAGAGACAGCCTAGACTTATCCCAATATGTTTGTCCCTTATATGTTTCCTGCTTTTGATCTCATGTGGTCAGCAGACAACAGGGCCTAGTCTGGGAAGTACCCCAGCAGCCTCTCCTAGCAGTCCCAGTCCGTCTGCTAGTGCTCAACCTAGCCCTAGCCCTACTTCTGGTGGCCAAGCTTCGAAGAACATCAAACTCGTTGTGTGGGACACCGCCACTTCAGGCGTGCAGAAAGAAGTTATAGAGACCCTAGCGAGAGAATTTGAGAAAGATAACCCTGGAGTCCAGATAGAGCATGAGGGTTATCCGTTTGACGAACTGCAAAAGACCTTGCAGAGGGCCATCACTTCCGGTAAGGGGCCTGATATAGCGCAGATAAACAATGGAGAAAGTAGCATGGGGCCCCTAGTGCGAGCTAAATTACTCATCCCACTTACCAAATATGATAAGCAGTATGGCTGGTCCAAGAAGTTTGCACCCGCATTGCTTGCAAGGAACATGTACACGGAGGATGGCAAAACTTTTGGCAAAGGTGTGCTCTGGGGAGTTTCTCAGACAGGAGAGTTGGTGGGGTTTTATTACAACAAGAAAATCTTCCAGCAAAACGGCGTACAGGTTCCCAAGACGTTTGATGAATTAGAGCAGGTGATGCAAACGCTCAAGGACAATGGCGTGACCCCACTTATCTTTGGTAACTTGGATAAATGGCAGGCTATTCACCTCTATGGAGAGATACTAGGGACCATGACCACTAGGGACTACTTGGATGGTTTGATTTACCGCCAAGGGAATAAGTCGTGGGATACTCCTCAGATCAAGCAGGCAGCTGCCAAGCTTCAAGAGTGGGAGTCTAAAGGCTACTTTATAAAGAACTACGCTGCTCTGCATTCGGATGATGCATGGAAGCTTTTTGCTGCCGGCAAAGGTGCAATGCTTTTACAGGGAAGCTGGCTAACTGGGGATATACAGAAGGCTATGGGGAGCAACGCCGGTTTCTTCGCCATGCCACCCAGGGATAATAAGACCGTACTCCACGTGGGCAGCGTCGGTATACCATATGGTATTATCAAGACCACTAAGTATCCGGACGTAGCTGCTAGGTTCATTAATTTCTTGGTATCCGACAGGGCAGTTCAGCTACTGCTTGAAAATGGTCAGCTACCAGCGATAAAGGTTCCTCAGTCTTACATAAAGCCTAATACGGTATCTGGAGATCTCTACAAGGCTTGGAATAAGGTCAATGACGAAAATGCTCTAGGGCACTACTTGGACTGGGCTACTCCCACATTCTATGACACCCTAACTGCTCACCTGCAGCTTCTGTTGGCACATAAGGAGAGCCCTGATCAGTTTGCCAAGGCGCTTGAGGCTGACTATTCCAAATTCCTGCAGCAAGAACAAAAGTAGGTCATCACAGAGTGAAGTACAGCATGTCTGGACGTAGCAAGAGATACGGCTCAAACTTGGAGCCGTATCTTTACCTACTGCCCTCATTAGCAATATTTACTCTGTTCGTTGGTGTACCTACCTTGGGTGCTGTGGTGCTCAGCCTGCTTTCTTGGGATGGGTACACAGCACCCAAGTTCGTGGGACTAGCTAATTATGTGCAGGCTTTCTCGGATCCTATATTTTGGCTTTCTCTTTGGCATAATGTTGTACTAATTCCTTACTACGTCTTATTGCCAGCCGTGTTGGGGCTGGCACCTGCTGCCGTTGTTCATCATCTCAAGCTGAGAGGTAGCTCTATCTTCCGTGTAGGTTTTTTCCTGCCTTACATCATGCCTGGAGTGCTTATAGGCGTGGTTTGGAGGTGGATGCTGAACCCCGCTTTTGGGCCTGTAAATAGCCTACTGGGACTGTTTGGTATACAACCCTTGGGTTGGTTAGGCGACTTCAACCTTGCTCTGCCTTCTGTGGGGCTTATAGGGGCATGGGCTACCTATGGCTTTTGTTACGTAGTTTTTCTTGCAGGTTTGCAGAAGATCCCTCAGGAACTCTATGAGGCTGCCCGGATCGACGGAGCTTCTGGCTGGCAGGAATTTCTTGCGGTTACTCTGCCAGGACTGCGTGGGGAGATGGCAGTGGTGATAGCCGTTAACCTGATAAATGCTCTCAAGGTCTTTGACGTGATATGGGCTACCACTAGGGGCGGTCCGGGAAGGTCCACTAGCGTAGTGGTACTCTATATGCTCGAGAACGCATTTAACATAAACAGGGTGGGCTATGGTTCCGTGCTGGGAGTTATCATAGCCGTTCTAACTCTAGGTTTGACCTTGGTCACGCTAAGGCTATTTGGAGAAAGCAGTGATTAAGAAAGGTTTGATCTATCTAGTCTTGATAGTTGGCCTGATAGTAGCCATAGGCCCTTTTATCATCACGACTTTAGCATCCTTTAAGACCGACATAGAACTCGTCCAAGGAACCTTTTCCCTTCCTCATAGGTGGCAGTTTGAAAACTATGTTGTTGCCTGGACGCAGGGAGGATTTAGCAGGTTCTTTATAAACAGCTTGATAGTCGCGGTGGCGGTGGTGATACCTTCGATCATTCTGTCTTGTATGTCAGGTTATGCTTTCTCCCGTTTCGATTTCAAAGGTGCACGGTTTCTCTTTGCTTTTCTGCTACTGGGATTGATCGTCCCCTTACAAGCGATAGTGGTACCTCTTTTCTACGTCCTTAAGACTATGTACATGCTGAATTCTTACTGGGGGTTGATATTGCCTCAGATCGCTCTCAGCTTGTCTTTTGGAACCTTGCTACTGAGGCAGGCCTTCAGTAGTGTTCCCAAAGACATAACAGAGGCTGCAATAGTGGATGGAGCTAGTTCGTGGAGGATACTATGGTGGGTGCTCGTGCCGCTTATTCGCCCAGTCATAGGCACTCTAGGGTTGCTGTTCTTTATATGGACATGGAATGAATTTCTCCTGCCGTTTGTAGTGACAACTGATCCTCAGTATCAGACTCTACCGGTCGGTCTGCTGTACTTCCAGCAGCGCTGGACTACTAACATCCCAGTCACTGCAGCGGGGGCCACAATTATCTACGTACCACTCACAGTGATTTTCCTGATATTTCAGAGGCAACTTATCCAAGGACTTACCACAGGAGCTGTAAAGGGCTAGAAGGGCTTTGTTTTCGTAGATGAGGAGAAATACACTTTACCTCATTACAATCAATTACTATGGTTGCTATGGTCGCAAGACATCTGACTTGATTTACTATATAGGGAGGTACCCTTGTGAGTTCTAGCAATACGGCTAGTTACGATGTAGCGGTAGTAGGGCTGGGGGCAATGGGAAGCGCTACTGCCTATATACTAGCATCTCGCGGTTACAGAGTAATAGGTTTCGACGCTTATTCTCCTCCACACTCTCTTGGTTCTAGCCACGGTGAAAGTCGGATTATTCGTGAAGCGTACTTTGAATCACCTCAGTATGTACCGCTTGTAAGGCGATCTTACGAACTATGGAGATCACTGGAAGAAGACACTAATACTCGATTGCTTACTATAACCGGAGGATTATATGTAGGGCCTCGTGACGGGGAACTTATCAGTGGTGTGCTGTTCAGTTCCCAACAGTGGAATATTCCTTGTGAACTGTTAACTAGCGATGAACTAAGGCATCGTTATCCAGAAATACGTGTGCCAGAGAATTTGGTAGCCATACACGAACCTGGGGTGGGAGTCCTGCAGCCTGAAGCTTGTATATCCTCTTTCCTTCAGGGTGCGGCATCTCGTGGGGTGCACCTGCGCATGAGAGAGAAAGTTTTGTCCTGGAGGTCAGAAGGCTCAGGTTTCAGGATATTTACCTCCCTTTCGTCTAGTGGTTATCTAGCAGAGAGGATAATTCTTACCGTAGGTCCTTGGGCTCCTGAGGTTCTTGCAGATATAGGGATTCCTTTACAGGTTCTCAGAGTATTTGTGGCTTACTTTAGGCGTGGAGATGAGCGCGATGGTATAGAAGGCTATCACTTGCCAGTACACTTATGGCAATTACCTGAGGGGACATATTATGGTATGCCTTACAACAAGCGTGTAGGCATGAAGTTTGGTCGTCATGATGATGGCACTCCTTGCACCCCGGATACTATCGCCAGAGGAGTTACACTGGATGAGATAGAACGATTAAAAAACATAGTTGCTAAGCTAATTCCCTCCATATCTCATCCGGTCGATGCCTCCACATGTATGTATACCATGACGCCGGACCAACACTTTGTTGTGGATCATCACCCATTGCAAAGCGGGGTAGTACTTGCTTGTGGGTTCTCAGGTCACGGGTTCAAATTTGCTCCGGTAATTGGGGAAGTCCTGGCGGATCTTGCTATTGAAGGACACACATCTTACCCAATAGACTTTCTTTCTCTAAAGAGGTTTAACTCGTCAGGAGTTACCCAGCATGCCTAGCAGAGACAACTTTAGAGTTTTGTGGCCGAGGCGGAAAATACCAGCCGTTCTGCTGGTAGATGATCCTGTCCCCTGTCGTAACCCTGCTTGGTATGAGTTTCCTAATGATGCCCATGAGCCTGTAGTGCCAATTTCATTCCTTGAGGCTTTTGCTGACCTGCTCGACCAGTATGATGTTAGAGGCAAATTCTCACTGATCCCTTGCCCAGGAGCTACTGGCAGGATAGATAGCTACTTGCCAGAAGTTAGTGGAGACGAACTAGAACTCTTTCTCACGGTAGTTAGGGAGAGAATCGCGAAAAGGTGTGATATCTCTCCCGAATTGCTGACTCACAATTATGCCATGGATATCTCGGCATGGCGGCCACTAGATGAGCGTGAGGATGTATGGTTTGATCGACAGGACTTGGACACGATGGTCAGTTACATAAGCGTTGCATTAGAAATACTTACTCACGTTGGATTATCTCCCAACGGTGTTACATCCCCTTGGAGCTTAGGAGCAGCTGTTGAAGATCTATACTGTGAAGCCATCAGGACTTCGCTTAAAGCTGTTACTGGTACAAACCACGGGTGGTATTTTGTCCACTGTGATGATACTTCTGAAGTTGTATTCCCAAGGATTTCTATGTGTGGGTATAGCGAATCTCTAGTAAGCATAGTCTCTGGTACATGCATAGACTTTGCCTGGCATACCCAAAAAGGGAGAGATCCAGATATCGATTTGTGGGTTACAGAAGATGGCTTAAGTGGTAGATTAGGATTTCTCTTACGTCATCAAAGTCCCTTGGTAATGACCACTCATTGGCAATCTTTGTTTTCAAATGGCTCATGGAAGGGTCTAGAAGGCTTGCGAGAAGTAATAAGGCGCATAGACTCTGCATGGAGAAAAGATATTGTCTGGATGACCCCTAGCCAGCTTGCTAGCTATTATGTTGCGATGGAAACTGCTATCTGTAAACAGACTACGGTACTGGATGAGGAAATTGTCTTGTCCATAGAAGTTGTGCAAGGAATCCATTGCCATGACTTCACATTTCAACTAACTCCTGGATTTATGCCTACCAAGATTTTTGTTAACGGCGTGATACTAGAGCGTGCCCAAACCTATGAGCTGAAAAAGAATACATGGTATTATGATGAAGCTCATAATACTTGCACGTTATGTTGTGATGTAGCTGATAAAGCCGAATTAAGGTTACAATAACGGCTTCAAGCCGCTCAATGGTACTTTACATAGCAATCTACTCGAGTAGCTTCAGTGTAGATACCTCACCTGTGCTGAGATCTACGGTTCTAATAGCGTGATTGTTGGTGTCGGCTACGTATAGATAGCGAGATGTGGCAGATAGACCGCCTGGTTCGGCAAAACTTGCGTCCTGCTTGGTACCATCTCTTAGCTCTTGTCTACTAGATCCAACCCAGGTTCGACACTCACGAGTATAGGGATCTAGAATTTTGATCTTGTTGTTGTAGCTATCAGCGATGTACAACTTTCCAGCATGCCACTCAACATCAAGAGGGTGCTGAAGTCTAACCATTCCGCCTATGCCATCCACATCTCCAAACTCAAATAGATCTATGCCTACTAAAGTCTCTACGTTTCCACTGGCTGGATCGAGAAGACGAATAGAGCTCGTTTCACTGTCAGCAAAATATATTAATCGGCCATCTGTAGTAAGCCCGCTGGGCTGAGCTAACCATGCCGCGGAAGCCGGTCCATCTTTGATACCTTCCCGAGCTGTGCCGGCGAGAGGGCGCACTACTCTCGATGGCAACTCCATAGCCCATATCTGATGACATCCAGCCATAGCTATATATAGTACGTCGTTGACTATCTCCAGGTCCCAAGGGGAGTTCAGCTCCGTGTACTTTCCAATTGAAGGTTGGAAAGAGATCGGATATCCCTGTTCTCCAGTACCAGCTATAGTTTCAACTTTGCCTTCATTTAGATGCAGTAGACGTAAGGCGTGGTTCTCAGTATCGGCAACGTACAGTTCATTGCCAAGGATCGTCATACCCTGTGGGTGATTAAATTTTGCATCCAAGTTAGACCCATCTACCAACCCTTCCTCACCACTTCCCCAAATTCGGCGTATCTTTCCAGATAGCGAGCATTCTAGGATACGGTTATGGTTTGAATCCGCTATATATAAGCTATCTTCATCTTCCAGAGCTAGCACTTTGCCGGGGAAAGCTAGTATTCCCTCTGGAGCCCTCTCTGCATTGAATCTTAGGGGAGTCCGGTCGAGAATGCCTAACGAGTCGTACTCCTGGATCATCTTCGAGATGATGTTATCAAGTTCAGGGAACCTTATTTCACCTTCGTGCATACCCACTATTCGACCTGTAGGGTCAATAAAGTAGAGAGTAGGCCAGGCTCGTACGGCGTATTCACTCCAGATTTGGAGGTCAACATCATTCACGACTGGATGCCTAACTGAATATCTCCTAATAGCATTTCTTATCCCCGTGTCTGATCTTTCAGCCATGAACTTAGCTGAATGTACGCCTATTACTACCAACTCATCTGAATATTTCTCTTCTAGCTTTCGTAGGTGAGGTAGTATATGCATGCAGTTAATGCAGCAGTATGTCCAGAAATCCAATATAACTATCTTTCCCCTCAAATCTGCCAGGCTTATGTGTCTGTCCGTATTGAACCATTTAAGACCGCCTGGGAAATCTGGGGCCCTTATTTTCCCTTCAAATCTTCTATTTGCCATCACTCACTCCTGAACACTTTTTACTCAAAGCAACCTGGCAATTAATGTCCGATATCAGTAACCATGCCAAAGCCGTCTGACCTGCTGAATTCTACCCTATGTATATGAAACTCAAGAGTGCACCTTATAATTTCCTGCCAGACGCTCAGTTCCTAACCCACTGTTGTTAGATGCTGAACTGCATGTTACTCTTGAGAAGAGTGTGCAAATTGCAAACATTTTGGCATTTCCGAAATATTAGAAATCAGTATATAATTATTCGGAGGACTAAAGGTATGGAAGAAGAAAGTCTTGCTAGATTCCGGAGAGCATATTGGAAGGTAGTGCACCTGGTAGATGCACTTAGGCTAAGGTTGTGGGAAGACAAAGGACTGACACTTCCACAACTCAGGGTGTTGTTTATACTGAGAAGGCACCCAGGAGCCACAACTAACTTTATATCTCAGCAGTTAGGCGTGACTGTCTCTACTGTCAGCGGTCTGGTGGATAAGCTGGTCAGAGCAGGATTGGTTGAGCGTCTCCAGACACCTGAAGATCGAAGAGTTATACCTCTTAGACTAACTCCTGAGGGAGAGTCGGTCGTCGGCGATATAAGACAGATTAATAGGGAGTACTTGGCTAATATAGCTCGTGCATTAGGTGAGGATCTGGAAGAGGTGACTGTTGCGCTAGAGAAGCTTGGTAACGCTGCCGAGACTCTACCTTCGCCATCAAACCCCTTGGAGGTGTCTATTGAGCCTGACCGCTAGTATAAGACGTACATTTAGTGCGCTGTCTGTATATAACTATAGAGTTTTTTGGCTTGGGCAGCTGATATCCCTATCAGGGACATGGATGCAGACCATAGCCCAATCTTGGCTGGTTCTGCAACTCACCAACTCCCCCAGTGCTCTAGGCTTTGTAACGATGCTACAGTTTTTACCCATTACCGTCATGGCATTATTCGGAGGGGTGCTGGCGGATAGGCTCCCTAAGCATAGAGTTTTGATAATAACTCAATCTTCAGCTGCTATCCAAGCTGGTATTTTAGCGTTCCTTGTGATATCGCATCATGTTCAACTATGGCATGTCTATGTACTGGCATTTTCTCTAGGAGTGATCAATTCTATTGACAATCCTACAAGACAAGCATTTGTAGTGGAGCTTGTAGGACCAAATAAGCTTGCTAATGCTGTGGCGCTTAACAGTATGCTCTTCAACTCCGCTAGGATAATTGGGCCTAGCATAGGTGGCCTAATGATAGGATGGCTAGGTACCGGCGGTGCTTTTGCTGCTAATGCTCTTAGCTTTCTCGCGGTCATATTTGGTCTTTTTATTATGCATACTGACGAATTTGTTGCTGTAGCACGGTCACCGAGAGGACGCGTGCTTACTCAAGTGGCTGAAGGCGTCAAGTATGCCTTCAGCCACTCAGATATATTGCTTGTGCTATTGCTGATGGCATGCTTAGGTATATTCGGATACAACTTCACTGTCATGCTTCCGCTTATAGATAAGTACATACTGGGAGCCGGGCCAGAGGTGTTGGGTATACTGACATCCGCCATGGGCGTAGGGTCTGTGCTAGCTGCGTTAGCTGTGGCCTACGCTGGTAAGGCTAAAGTAGGAGTTATGCTGGCAGGTGCACTGATATTCAGTTTTTCCTTATTGTTAGTAGGGGTATCTAGGCTCTATCCACTAACACTTCTAGGTTTATTTATTCTAGGTTTCGCCAGCGTAACCTTCAGCTCCAACGCCAACACTAGGCTCCAACTGCTCGCGCCTGACCATTTGCGTGGCAGGATCATGAGCCTGTACTTTCTTGTCTTTGCTGGTAGTACGCCTTTTGGTGGTGTAATAGTAGGTTCCCTTTCGGCTTTGATCGGCGTGCCTCTTACTTTGCAGCTTATGGCAATTATCTGTCTAGCTGGTACGTTGATAGCTATGTTGTTCGTTTACCTACGCCTGCAGAGGAATGCAGAGCGTAAAGCTGAGAGCCTTGTTGGTGTAAACGGTAGCAATAGGAGGTCGTTGGATGCTTAGGGGTGCAGGAGGTGGCGGGGGTGGTTTTCGAAGAGCACTTATGGCTGAGAAACCTGAGAAGCCTATAAGGGCCGGCACTGCTAGGCGAGTAGTCAAATTCTTTGCTCCGTACAAGCTACATGTGCTGCTCGTGCTGATAGCGATACTTATCATCTCTGTGGTTGGCTTGGCTAACCCCTATCTCCTCAAGCTGATAGTTGATGACGCCATACTCAAGCGAGACATGGATAAACTCATCTTGTATGCGGTCCTGATGATCGTTATTCCCGTGGTGAATGGCCTTATCGGTGTGTGGCAGACATACCTCAACAACTTAATAGGCCAAAGGGTAATGCGCGATCTTAGAAACGAACTGTACAGGCACATGCAGAAGATGTCTTTGCGGTTTTTCTCCGAGACTAAAACTGGAGAGATACAATCAAGACTAGGTAACGACGTCAATGGAATACAGGATGTTATTACCAACACTGCTTCGAGCATAGTATCTAATATAACTACTGTTGTGTCTACAATTACTGCGATGTTTCTGCTCTCATGGCAGCTAACTTTGCTGTCTCTGGCATTATTACCCCTCTTCCTATACCTGACTTACAAAGTCGGTAGTATCAGGCGAGAGCTTGCTAAGAACACTCAGAAGAGCCTTGCCGATATTAGCGCTCTAATTGAGGAGTCTCTATCTGTGTCTGGCGTCCTGCTGACCAAGACCTTTGGTAGGCAGCGTGAGTCCATTGATAGATTCTCACGCGAGAATCAGCGCCTTGCTGATCTCCAACTACGCCAGCAAATGGTTGGTAGATGGTTCTTTATGATTACCTCTACGTTCTTCTCTATAACCCCTGCACTGGTCTACTACTTTGCAGGTAGAACCATAATACATACCCCTCCTGACCAGGTGCCTCCGATAACGGTTGGAGGGATAGTAGCTTTCACAACTCTACAAAGTAGGCTTTTCTTCCCTCTGGGACAGCTACTGACTGTGCAGGTTCAGATTCAAGCAGCATTAGCTTTGTTTGATCGCATATTTGAATACCTAGATCTTCCAGTAGAGATTACCGATAGGCCAAATGCTGTTGAGCTCGACCCACACGCCGTAAAAGGCAGGATAACCTTCGACCATGTGTACTTCAGCTACAGCCGCACAGGGAGGCCTATGAATCTGCATGACATCAACTTTGATGCCCCACCAGGTTCTCTCGTGGCTTTAGTGGGTCCAACCGGGGCTGGTAAGACCACCATAGCCTATCTAATAGCCCGATTGTATGATGTCACTAAGGGCAGAGTGCTTATAGATGGTATTGATGTACGTGATATAAGATTGACAAGCCTCCCCCAGATAATAGGCATGGTATCTCAGGAGACTTGTCTATTTCATGCATCCGTGCGCGAAAACCTCCTGTTTGCCAAACCAGATGCTACCGAGGAAGAGCTGATAGCCGCTACAAAGGCTGCTAATATCTACGACCGTATAACCGAGCTGCCTGAAGGTTTTGACACAATTGTAGGGGAGAGAGGTTATAGGTTTTCGGGTGGTGAGAAGCAACGTATTGCGATTGCAAGGATAGTTCTGAAAAACCCTCGTATACTCATACTAGATGAGGCTACCAGTGCTCTTGATACTCGGTCTGAAAGGCTTGTACAGCGAGCTCTAGCCACCTTAATGCAAGGTAGGACAACAATAGCTATAGCTCATCGTCTATCCACCATCTTGTCGGCTGATCAGATACTTGTTATAGACAGAGGCAGGATTATAGAAAGAGGCACTCATTCCGAGTTACTAGCTGCTGAAGGGCTCTACGCAAAGCTTTACAGGGAACAATTCTTACATGCTGCTAAGGATACCTCGGTAGCAGCAACGAGTAGTTAGGCATCTTTATAAATTAAGACAAAAAAACTTATACAGCATTACCTAGCTGTCGTATCGTTGCTTGATCACCCAACTCTAAGATTATGAAACGGTTCTAATCTCTTCCGTGGACTCGTGTTTGGCCAGCCACTCGTGGGCCCACCTTGATACCGCTTCTACTATCTCAGCTAGATCTTCCCCCTTGGGTGTCAACTTATACTCTATCCGTACTGGCGTCTCCGGATAGACATGGCGCTCTACTATGCCTTCTTCCTCCAATTCTTTCAAACGCTCGGAAAGCATACGATCGCTAAGGTCAGGTATAGATTCTCGCAGATCTGAGAACCTGTTCACCCCAGAGAGCAGCGCTCTTATGATGGCACCAGTCCACCTTCGTCCGATCAATTCGATCGTTTTCTGGTAGTACGGACAGAATACATCGTGTTTGATTCTATGATCCTCCATCCTAATACAATTGTAAACGTTGCGCGCTCTCTTGACAACGGTTTACACGAAAGATAAAATTGGTTATCAAAAGTAAGTTGCTTATAGGAGGGAAGTATGTCAATAGAAACCGGTGAAAAGGTCCGCACTGCTTGGGTGATCGATTCTGCGCACTCGGTTGTAGAGTTCTCTGTGCGTCATATGGTGGTATCGACGGTCAAAGGTTACTTTCGCAGATTTGAGGGAATCATCCATGCTGATGAGGATTATCCAGAGAATTCCCAGGTAGAAGCTAAGATAGAAGCTAGCAGCGTCGATACGGGAGACAGTAAGCGTGATGAACATCTACGCTCAGATGATTTCTTCAACGCCGAGAGTTATCCTTATATCTTGTTCTCAAGCACTAAGATTGAACGGACAGGTGAGAACACAGCTGATGTACACGGTAATCTTACTATCCGGGACATAACTCTGCCGGTAGTGTTGCATACTACATTTGAGGGGCAGCTAATCGATGCATATGGCAAACAGAGAGCAGCCTTTAGTGCTGAAACGGAAATCAATCGCAAGGATTATGGACTTCGTTGGAATGCCTTGCTTGAAAGCGGTCAGGCAGTTGTAAGCGATAAGGTCAAGATTGCCTTGTATATTGCTGCCGTGAAATCAGAATAAGACTGCTTTTTGGATCAAATTGTGAGTCCCTGGTGCTTTGACTGATAAAAGGTACCAGGGACTTCTTCTTTATCGGGGGAGGTTAGATCTTCAGTTCGTTTATATATTCCGTGTCAGATATAATGAACTTGACTTACATAATGGTGTGATTGGGTTGGAGTTATGGGTGAGTTCAAGATAATATCTGACCTTCGGCCTGTAGGTGATCAGCCCAAGGCGATAGAGTCCTTGGTTGAAGGTGTAAATGCAGGTATGCGACATCAAACCCTGCTAGGCGCTACAGGGACGGGGAAGACCTTCACAGTAGCCAATGTTATAGAACGTCTGCAGCGTCCTACTTTGGTTATAGCTCACAATAAGACTCTTGCAGCTCAGCTTTATGCTGAGTTCAAGGAATTTTTCCCCAATAATGCAGTTGAGTATTTTGTTAGCTACTATGACTACTATCAGCCTGAGGCTTATATTCCTCAGACCGATACATACATAGAAAAAGATACCGAGATCAACGACGAGATAGATAAGCTGCGTCATGCCGCTACTATGGCTCTCCTAGAGAGGCGAGATGTCATAATCGTCGCCAGCGTGTCATGTATTTATGGTCTCGGCTCTCCAGAAGAGTACAGTAAGTTCGTTATATCTCTCAAGCGGGGAGATACTGTACGACTCAGTAAGGTCATCCGTCGCCTGGTAGAGGCGCAATATGATCGGAATGATCAGTCTTTGTCAAGAGGTACGTTTAGAGTTAGAGGAGATACTCTTGAGATACAGCCTGCTTATGATGAGATAGCTCTAAGAATCGAGTTCTTTGGTGACGAGGTGGACAGGATTACTGAGATAGATCCCCTCACTGGCGAGGTGCTTATTGAGCGCACCAGAGCAGATATATATCCTAGAAAGCACTTCGTGACATCTCAAGAGAGGCTTCAAGAGGCTATCAAGGCTATCAGAGAAGAGCTTGAGGAACGCTATAAATGGTTTATGGAGCAGGGCAAGATAGTTGAAGCTGAAAGGCTCAAGCAGAGAACCTTGTATGATCTTGAGATGCTCTCCGAAGCTGGTTACTGTTCAGGTGTCGAGAACTACTCAAGGCACCTGTCGGGACGTAAACCTGGGGAGCCCCCTATAACGTTGCTTGACTATTTCCCTGACGATTTCTTGCTTATAGTCGATGAGTCCCATATTACTCTGCCTCAGATCAGAGGAATGTGTGCAGGCGACCGATCGCGGAAAGAGGTGCTCGTTCAGTATGGCTTCAGACTACCATCAGCGTTAGATAACCGCCCATTAACGTTCGATGAATTTCAATCCCATATAGTCAACGCCATATACGTTTCGGCTACTCCTGGCCCATGGGAGGAGGAGCACTCAGAACAGATCGTCCATCAGATCATTAGGCCTACTGGACTGCTTGATCCGGAGATCAGCGTTCGTCCTACGGAAGGTCAGATAGACGACCTCCTGGATGAGGTTCACGAGAGAGTATCCAAGGGACAGAGGGTGATAATAACTACGCTCAATAAGCGTATGGCTGAGGAACTCTCTGATTACCTGAGCGAGATGGGTATCAAGAACCGCTATATCCATCATGAGATAGATACTTTGGAGCGTGTTGAGATACTTCGCGATCTACGCCTTGGAGTATATGATGTGATAGTAGGCATAAACCTTTTGAGGGAGGGACTAGATCTCCCGGAGGTATCCTTAGTAGCTATCCTAGACGCTGATAAGGAAGGCTTTTTACGTTCTGAGAGATCGCTTATACAGATGATCGGTAGGGCTGCTCGTCATGTTGAAGGCAAGGTTATCATGTATGCAGACACCATCACTGAGTCGATGCAGAAGGCTATAGATGAAACGAACCGTAGACGTGCTATTCAGATGGAGTACAACCTCAAGCACAATATAGTACCTGCAAGCATAGTCAAGGAAGTGCGTGATATTACTGAGAGAGTCAAGGCTATTGCTGAGTCTAAGGAGCAATATCGAGCGGACGGTGCTGTGAGTCTATCCAAGGATGAGATATTCAGGATGATAAAGGATCTGGAATCTCAGATGAAACAGGCCGCTAAGGCGTTAGAGTTTGAGAAAGCAGCTATCTTGCGTGATCAGATAGCTGAGCTTCGCAAGATAGCTATGTAATCGAGGAGCAGTGCTATGCTATATGTGATTATAGTTCTGATAATAGTTCTAGCGTTATTGGTACGTGCTTCTTTACGGGTGACTCAGGAGTATGAACGCGGAGTCATCTTCAGGCTGGGAAGATTTGCTGGTGTAAGGGGGCCTGGTCTGATCCCTCTCATTCCTCTTATCGAGCGCATGGTCAGAGTAGATCTACGTGTGGTTACCATGGATGTCCCTGCTCAGGAGGTGATAACCCGTGACAACGTATCGGTCAGGGTCAATGCTGTGGTCTACTTTAGGGTATTTGATCCTAAGATGGCCGTCATTAATGTAGTTGATTATATAAAGTCCACCTTCCAGATAGCCCAGACTACCCTCAGAAGTGTACTTGGACAATCGGAGCTAGATGAGCTTTTAGCGCATCGAGAGAAGATTAACGACACTCTGCAGAAGATAATTGATGAGCAGACTGAGCCTTGGGGTGTCAAGGTAAGTATAGTAGAGGTAAAGGATGTAGAGCTGCCAGAAGGTATGCAACGTGCTATGGCTCGCCAGGCCGAAGCTGAACGCGAGAAAAGAGCTAAAATTATACATGCTGAAGGCGAGTATGAATCTTCGCAAAGACTAAGGGATGCTGCAGCTATAATGGCGCAAGAACCTATAAGTTTACAGTTACGTTACCTACAGACCTTAACCGAGATAGCGGCTGACCAAAATTCGACGTTGATATTCCCAGTGCCTGTTGACCTTCTTAGGGAGTTCTTGCACAAGGATCCTAATCCTGTAGATAGCGGCTACAACAGAGATAGTAGATAAGGTTTTTCTGTTAAGCTTTTGAGTCCTTCCCAGGAAATGTCTCTGTGATACCTATCTTTGCTTTATCCCAGTTCCTGTTGTTCTGTAAGAACAAGTATTGACTGCTAGCTCCAACGGTAACAATAAATAGCCCGATTATAGTCATCGTCTGTAATATGCCTATGTGGTCTGCTATGCTACCTGCAAGCAATATAGGGAAAAAGGATGCTGCATTAGAAACTGTGTAGAATGTCGACAGGACTCGAGCTCGATTGTAATCGTGTGATTTCTCTTGAAGTACTGTCTGCGCAGGTATAGCCACAAAAGCTGCCGAGAATCCAAATAACATGCTTAGTAATACTGCAACGAAAGTCGTTAACCAAGAAGGCGTAATTACTGATGCGTTCTCTGCTATGAGATGCGTGATGGGAGTAGTAATTGCTAGTCCTAGCACACTAACTCCTACACCCATTAGTCCGAAATGTATCATCTCGTGCCTGTTGCTAGGCTTAGCCAACTTATTGACCAATATTATTCCCAGTAAAGTGAAGATGCCTGCAGGTGCAAGTAGTAATCCTAAATCCTCTGATCTTATATGCAGTATGTTTGTTACAAACGAAGGTCCTAATGTACCTAGCATTAAGTAGCTGGAGTTGGCGATCGACAAGTGTATGATGGTGATCGCTAAGGATCTTCTTTCAATGATAAAGTGCCAGCCTTCTCTTAGATCCTGCCATATCTTTTCAAGGCTGATTCCTTCACCCGTCCTTGGCCGTATATCGGGAATGGGCAGAGTTGCAATCACTATTGCTGCGATCGCATACAGGATAGCTATGAGTATGAATACGGTCCTAAGCCCCATGAAGCGTATGAGCAACCACCCTATTATGGTAAATCCTAGGAACTGAGAAGCCATGAAAGTCAAGTTATATAGCGAGTTCGCAGTTATTAATGCTCGCTTTCCTACTATCCTCGGTATAACAGCCCCCTCTGCAGGAGCGAAGAATTGAGCTGAAGAAGCTAGCACAAAGCTAGCTAAGTACACTCTAGGCATATCCGAGCTGTCGTTGACGAACACGTAACTTGCTACGGCAAGTGCTCTTATTATATTGCTGGCCGCCATCACAGTACGTTTGTTCCAATGGTCAACTAGGACGCCAGCTATGCTACTGAAGATGACAGCTGGTAAACTAAAGGATAGTATTATGAAGCTTACGTGAGCTGTTGAACCAGTTATGGTTTGCGTCAGAATTAGTAGAGCAAAGTTGATTACGTTTTGAGAGGTCTGAGTAAGAGCCTGCATGGCCCATAATGTAAGGAAAATAGGATTAAGTATGCTTGGCTCTATTTCTGGCTTTCTTAGCGATGTAGATATATTACTCACGTGGTTTCCTCAACTGAGGGAGCTGGGATCCTCTTCTTTACTCGTTTTTCTAGCTCGCTTCTAGGCATAAGCACCTTTCGACCGCATTCGTGACACTTTATACCTATATCAGCTCCTAGTCTTATAACGGTCCAGGTATAGCCACCGCACGGGTGTGGCTTCCTTAACTCAAGTATGTCTCCTATCTCGAAGTCTATGGGCTTAGGCATGGTGTTATCCTTACTAAGATCTGTCGTTCACAGATCGATACGAAGAATTCTAGCAAACACTATTCAGTTTATACTTTCAATGCTGTAGCATATATCTCATTTGTTTATACTTCATCTATCCAGGGAGTAAAATAACACAGTAGTCACTGAAAGCAGGTAACTCTAGGGAATGCGGTTTGCGTTACCAGTTCCACTTGATCCACAAAGCGCTTCTGATCTGAGGCTTCCATGGACCAGTCTTCTTTCTCGGGAAGATTTAGTGCAACATGTTGCTAAATACCCAGGTATGTCTTGGTATGTGCCTGGTACGAATGCGTATCTTATAGCAGGTCCATGGAGGAACAGGGATGACATAGTTGAGATATTAGAATCCAGGGGCGATAGGTATAGGTCAGCTTTGTGGACATCTCTTATGGAATCTATAGTCAACACTACCGGAGCAATTATCGTCGACCCTACCGAATACAAGTCAGCTGCTCATTTCTATCATACTGTCAAGGTTTCTTGTTTAGAAACAATATTGATGCTGAGAAGCACTCATATACCTGGGCCGGAGGTAAATGTGGAAGTAGAGATACAATCAGTGCTCAAGAGGGGGGTAGCTGAACTAATATCAATAGATTGGGAGTCTTTTCCATGGCTCTGGCGGAACTCACGTCGGGAATTTGAAGAATATCTTGACTCTCCTGGTGTTCAAGCATGGGTGGCCTACAAATCTGAAGAACCTATTGGATACGTAAGCCTAACTCTCTACGACGATTGGGGGCATATAGATAGATTAGCTGTTAGGCCAAAATTTCAAGGTAGGGGCTATGGGGCTCAACTATTATCCTGGGCCCTTAGGCAGCTCCATGTTATGGGAGCTAAGTATGCACAGCTAAGCACTCAAGAGACTAATGAAAGGTCTTTCAAACTATATTCATCGTTTGGGTTCAAATTATGCAGAGGTGGCTACAAGATATACGGGAAGTATCTAGGATAAAACTAACGCCTCTTAAACCTATCTCTAAAGTCCCTAGATGATCCGTTAAACCTATCTATCATGTTATCCCAAGGGTTGCTATCATCCACAGGTCTGCCTCGCCATAGCTTCTCCGGTCTATCTTGTGGTCTCCACCTTAGAGCACCAAAGACGCTTGGTAGTAAGAACAGGATTGCACCGATTACGGCTATCCAATCCTGGATAACACCAAGCCCTGAGAGCAATGTGGATGATATAAAGATTAATAGCACACCTAATATCAGCAGCTCGCTGTCCCTTAATCCTGACCCAAGCTTACCTGCTACCTTATTCATAATTGCTGAAAAAGACATTCTACGGCGCGGCAGCACCGGGGGTATATCCCTATAAGTCTTGGAGGTTGTGCGTCTTGGGGATTCTTTGGATTCGAGTCGTGCTATTATTTCCTCTATTTCCTTCTCGTACTTATGCATCTTCGCCCCCCGAAATAACCGCCTCTTCTAGCAATTTATAGTCTAGTTGAGAGGGGTTGTCAATATCTGCGCTAGGTGATTCGTTGATTAGCACAGCGCACGAGAACACTTTGACACCGGCTGTTGTAAATCAGTAAAATGCCTGTTGGCATTCTTTTCGTGTAAAAGCTCTTACCTTCACACAAAAGTTGGCTAAAACATTCTTAATACTAGGAGTGTGATTTCGATGTCCCAAGAAGTTCTAGCTTCTGTTGCTCAGCAGCAATTAAGATCTGATATACCAGACTTTGGTCCTGGTGATACCGTGCGCGTCCATGCCCGGGTTGTGGAAGGCAACCGCGAGAGGATTCAAATTTTTGAGGGGGTTGTGCTTCGACGTAGGGGTAGTGGTATAGCTGAAAACTTTACCGTGAGAAGGATCGCTTCCCATGGAATTGGGGTCGAGCGCAACTTTCTGCTGCACTCACCTCGTATTGATAAAATCGAGGTCGTAAGACGTGCCAAAGTGCGTCGCGCTAAAATCTATTACCTAAGAAATCTCCGTGGTAAGGCTGCTAGGCTAAAGGAGAAGCGCACTCAGTAGAGTAAGTGCTATGTGCGCTTCCATAGCTCCTATAGAGGAAAATGGATTTCACCCATTCGAGCCAACTCTGTGGCGCCAAGGGTATGCTTATGTAGCTGGACTGGATGAGGCCGGTCGAGGCGCTTGGGCTGGCCCGGTATTTGGGGCTGCAGTGGTGCTTCCTCCTGACCTCAGCACTTTAGGGTCCCTTGCTCAGGTCGTCAGGGACTCTAAAGTGCTATCACCCAACGCAAGAGAGTTAGCATACGAAGCCATAAGAGCAACAGCATTATATATCGGCATTGGTGCAAGTACTCCTGATGAAATTGATACTTTGGGTATAGCTAGGGCTACTGAGTTGGCGTGGCTTCGTGCCCTACGAGACGTCGATTTACCGGACGTACTTCTAATTGATGCGTTCAAGATTAGATCTTGTTTCATTAATCAGGTATCGATAGTTGATGGTGATGCTCTCTGTCTATCTATAGCTGCTGCTTCTGTGGTAGCTAAGGTTTCGAGAGATCGGTACATGGCAGCTCTTACAGAATACGTTCCAGGTTTCAGCTTTCATAAACATAAGGGTTATGGCACACGCGCGCATCAGGCTGAGATAGCTATCTATGGTGTCACTCCTCAACATAGACGCTCATTCGCTCCTATAAGCACTATACTAGGTGCACAACATGAGTAAATCTCTTGGGCGTATTGGCGAAGATTATGCCTGTAATTTTTTGCTATCAAAAGGATATAAGCTCATTGCGCGAAATTGGCGATGCCGGCAAGGCGAGATAGATATCATTTTTCAGGACAAAGATGAAATCGTATTTGTCGAGGTTAAGACTCGCTCCAGCCTAAGTTTGGGCACCCCTGAGGAATCTATCGATGTACATAAGGCCAGGCGATTACTTGTCCTAGCTAAGATATGGATTTTCGAATGTTATGACGGGGAAAAGGATCCACCCGTGAGGTTTGATGCTGTGACTGTTACGATCTCTCGTGGTGGGAGAGTAATAGGCTCAAATCATATACAGAATTGTATTATGCCCGGTGACTACGACTAGCATAACACAGCCCTGCCACCCCTATCGGTATGGACTTCATATATTTCCCCCTCAGCTTTCAACCTGACTCTGAATCCAGGTGTGATGACTTGCATATACATCATGCCAGGTTCTGGGCATCCGAGGGAGCTGTCGCTCCAGTTTTCAGGCACGATACTTACTAACTCTATTTCCCCTAGCTGCAGCCCCTTTTTGCTAGCTAGCTCTCTTTTAGCTGCTATAACGGCTCTTTCTTCAATAGCTGATGAAATATCATCTTGACCTTGTTCGTTGTTATCGCACATTACGGCATTTCCTCTCCTGTCCGTATGGACCTCAAATTTTTGGTTATCATATTCGAGCAAGATTATATACCCGGGAGTCATAACTCGGCTGTAGGCCCTGCCCTTTTCTGCGCAACCCAAGGAAGTATCTGGCCATTCATTAGGTGTAACCTGAATTACTCTGATTAGTCTTGGGTCGGTGTTAAGCCTTCGGCTAAGATAATCGACTGCTGTAGCTGCTGCCAGCCGCTGAGCGGAAGGGGTGACCTCAGCTGGTATCGTTGGGGTAATTTCGGTGGTTATGGTAGGAAGAGGCGTGTTTGACGGAGAGATCTGGGCCGTTCTCCAGCTGGTTATCTGTGTGGCGTTGTATCCTGTTTTGCTGGCACCGCAAGCCATACAAAGTAGGATCAAGCATATGAAAGCTATGGCGTTTAGTCTTACTATACTCATCTTTATCATTTAATTCATGACGCGACCAATAAGTCTAGTGTTTCATCATTTGAAAGAGAACGTATCTGGCGTTATACACATACCTTAAGCCGCTTGTGATGGTAAGAACGACCGCTATGTACGTTATGAAATAGGCGAATATTTGCATCGGCGTTACACTCGATATGGAAATATTCGCAGGTAGTTGACTTCCAGCAAAACCTATGAAAAGCATGAATATAGCCACATTTGTGACGAGCGTCTTGTGTTTTCCCCAAGCTGCAGCAGGTATTATCAAACCCTCTGCCGCGGCTACCGTTCTCAGCCCGGATACTATAAACTCTCTAGTTATAATGAGGGCTGCGGGCCATGTAGGTAGTATTCCTAAATCCACAAAGACTAAAAGTACACACGAGGTAAGTATCTTGTCGGCCACCAAGTCGAGATATATGCCCAAGGTGCTAGCTTTACCTGACCTACGTGCAATGTAGCCATCTAGTAAATCAGAGATGGCCGCTATAAGGAATATCGCAGCTGCTGGAACAAAGAGAGAAGGAGGGTGCCATAGTACGAGTCCCAATATTATAGGAACTGCTAGAATTCTAGCTATACTAATGGCGTCGGCTAATCGAACCCTTTGAACTATCACGAGCATCTATAGTAATTGCTTGGAAAGTAGTAATAGGCAATAACACAACCTGGACACCCATACTGATCCAGAGTCTTGGCAGCGCAGCCGTTTATGGACACTAATAGGTGCTGAGCATTATTAGAGTATATATATAGCTGGTTATAAGCTCCAAAGTCTTTCTCCTGCCCCTGTTTCATCATCCCAGAGAAGACCACATCTCCATCTGACCTAACCACGACGTTACCAGTAGCTAAAGCCTCAAGGTGTGCTATCACGTTTCCTGCGACCTTTTTTCTCGATTCTTTGCTTGTCTTTTGAGAACGCTGACTTTTACTTTTATCTATCTTTCTTTTGTTATATGCGCTCTGCTTGCTCTTCTCGTTATTCTCTGCTGTTTTCTGGTTGTTATTAGGTGTTGAAGTTGGTGTTGGGCTGAGCTGGACCGTAGGGATAGGCTTAGATTGCCTAATGGGAGTTGGTGTAGGTACGTTGATTATTCTTGATATGGTCGGAGTCGGGGTAGTTGGTGGAATGGTTGGAAATACACTAGGTGTGGGTATGACCTCTGCAACATGCTTGTTTCTGGGACTGACTACTACCCCATATGCGAGCACGGCTATGGCGGCAATTAGTGTAGCCGCGATAGCTATAGCTCCAAAACTTGGACTAATATGGCCTTTGCTTACGGTATTTACAGCTGCTGATATCTGTCGCTCATGAGCAGCTTCTAACTCGTTGAAAGATTCTACTAACTTGTCAGAATCCAAGCCGAGAAAGTCCGCATATCTACGCAGGAAGTTCTTAGCGTAGAATGCTCCAGGCAAAAGATCGAACCTATTTTCCTCCATGGCCCTAAGGAATTCGGGGCGAATCTTTATAATTTGCGAGATATATTCGTATGTCAGCCCTTTGGAAAGCCGAGCATCTCGAAGAGCTTCCCCTATGTCTTGCATAGGTCCTCCAAGTGATTTTCTTTGACTGCCTATTATAGTGATGTTTAGGGTACCAGGGCACTAACCTTATAAGAGACCTTAAATCCTTGGTTTGCTATCTCTTGCTTGAGTACCTCCACTGCCTTCTCAAATTGTGGGCCATTTGTGCCGTTATCTTGTTCTGTACTCTTTACTACATAATCTGGAGTCAAACCCTTGCCGTTTATATCCTTCTTATCGGGTGTAAGCCAATGGGCTACAGTAATATGCACGCTCGAGCCATCTGCCATAGTGTGAACTCGCTGCTCTGATCCTTTGCCAAAGGTTGTCTCTCCCACAAGCTTAGCCCTACCTCTTGCCTGCAGGGCACCTGATACTATCTCGCTAGCACTCGCAGTGCCCTTGTTTACAAGTACGACCATAGGAAGATCATACATATTTACTTTGCCAGTGATAACGTTTAAGGGATGCTCTCCCCCTGGTCCCTTGGTGGTATCTTCATACATAGCCACCCCACCGTCGAGGAATCTGCCTAGCATCTCTCTAGCAGCTTGTACCCATCCACCACCGTTATCTCTCAGGTCCAAGATTATGCCTTTGACCTTGTCCTTTTTGGCTTGACTTATGGCCTTGTCCAACTCTGAAGTAGTATTGTCACCAAATATAGTTACTCTAATGTAACCGATATTTCCGTTCACTAGTTGATAGCTAACTTGTGGAACTTTGATATCTGCCCTATAAATTTTTACATCAAAAGTCTTATTTCCCCTCTTGATCGTAAGAGTTACTGGTGTTCCCTTAGGTCCTCTAATCTTGCTTATTACTTCATTGCTATCCATCTTCGAGACATCTTCACCGTTGACTGCTACGATGATATCACCTCTTTGTAGTCCGGCTTTTTCGGCGGGTGAGTCATCGATTGGAGCAACTATTACTGGCTGCTTGTTTTTGAATTCCACGTAGACTCCAATGCCTTCAAACTTTCCACTCATCTCCTGTTGAAGATATTCAGCTTGTTGTGGCGGCAAGAAGGTGCTGTAAGGATCGCCTAGGGTACCTACCATTCCCTCGGCTGCTCCATAAAGTAGCTTCTTGCCGTCTACAGGTCTGCCATAGTATTCCTGGTTTATCAGTTGGTAGGTCTCTTGCAGTACTTTCCAAACCTGGTCGGTCGACTGATCCTGTGACTTATTGTCTGTAAATAATGAGGCAATATTGGTAAGGTTACCGCCTCTTTCTGAGTAAACATAGCCCGTAAATATGCCCATAAAGAATATAAGTAGGACTAATAACGTGGTGGTAACACCTATAAGAAAGCTCTTCCACTTGCTTGACATGCTTTCCCCTTTCATCGATTTATGTTACTCTCCCTACATGATACCCCTATTCTTAGGTAACTTCTAAGCTAGAATATCCACAGAAAATTGACTCTCGAGGTGCACTACTCACAGTTAAGGATAGGCTTCATTGGGGCAGGTAAAGCTGCCTCAGCCTTGGCCATGGCACTTTATAGGTCTGGGTGGCAGGTTAGTGCTATTTATAGCCGATCTTGGAATAGGGCTGTTGACCTATGTAAAAGTGTGTCAGCGAATTTATGCCTTACTACTTATGACGTTCTCCTACATGCGGATGTTGTTTTCATATGTGTTCCAGATAGGTTTATACAACAAGTTGTCTATCAATTAGTCAGGTGCCCAAGCTCTCTTGAGGGTAAATTCATAGTTCATACTAGCGGTACCCTTGGAATCGATGTTCTTGAACCTGTGAGTGCGTCTGGAGGATTGATCGGTATATTTCATCCTTATCAGACCTTAGCCTCTAAGGACTCCTGGAAGTTGTTATCTGAATCCTTTGTAGGTATCGATGGTCCGGGGCCTGTCTTTAAGCTCCTGGCAGATATTGTTAGGAGCATAGCTCGCGATTTCTTTGACCTCCGTAGCGTGAATAGATTTCCATATCATATCTCGGCTGTTATGGCATCTAACTATCTGATTGCTTTATTGCTAGAATCTAGGTACTTACTTGAGAAGGCAGGTATACCACAGGATCAGGCTTATGGAGCGGTTATCTCGCTTGCTATTGGTGCTCTGCAGAATGCATCAGAGCTGGGGCTGGAGAACGCCGTCACAGGTCTACTATCAAGAGGGGACATTATGACTCTATATAAGCATGTGCAGTACTTGGAGAACGCTGAACTATACAACACCCTCACGGCCTACAAATCGCTTGGGCTATTACTTTTGAAGCATATTAAAGAAGACGAAGGTAAACATATACCAGTAGATCAGCTTGATAGTTTGTTGGGATTATGAGAGTCTTTGCAACAGTAGATGACATTCGATCTTTTAGAAAGCGCCTCACTGGCACGGTTGGTTTTGTCCCCACTATGGGTTATCTGCACCAGGGTCATGTTTCGTTAGTAAGAAGGTCCAAACAGCTTTGTGATCACACAATAGTTAGTATTTTTGTTAATCCAACTCAGTTCGGTCCTAGCGAGGATTATGATAGTTATCCTCGAGATATAGAAAGAGATCTTCATATCTTATCTTCGGAGGGTGTTGATGCTGTATTCTCCCCAAGCGTACAAGAAATGTACCCACTAGGAACGGACGTCATAGTCGACCCAGGACCGATAGCTGATAAGCTCGAGGGGGCAAGAAGACCAGGACACTTCAGGGGCGTAGCCACAATTGTATGCAAGCTGTTCAACATAATACAGCCAGATATGTCCTTTTTTGGACAGAAAGATGCTCAGCAAATAGTTGTATTGCATCGTGTCGTGACAGAGCTTCATATCCCTGTCAAGTTAGTTCCTTGCCCTACAGTGCGGGAAGATGATGGCCTTGCTATGTCCTCCAGAAATGTATACTTGACGCCTGAAGAGAGATTAGTTGCTCCTACCTTGTATCAAGCTTTGATGCTAGTAAGAGATCGATGGAGGGCGGGTGAAACTTCTTGTAACAATCTAAAGAATGCTGCTCGCGAATTCCTATCACAGCAGCCTTTGATAAACCTAGAGTACATCAGCATTGCTGATCCTTATACACTTGAAGAGCTCGATTCCTTAGTCGGTAATAAGGCTTTGGTCTCGCTTGCCGCACGTATAGGACGGGCGCGATTGATAGATAATATAGTTCTAGGATTCGAAGAAGAAGTAATAGATCTCGATAGGCGGTAAATTATGTTCATGGCCATTGATGTGGGCAATACGAACGTAGCTATAGGAGTACATGACCACTCTAGGTGGATTGCTCGTTGGCGTATTAGTACCAGTAGTACGCGTACTGCAGATGAATGGGTAGCGGTTATAAGCGAACTACTTCATCTTGCAAATTTAACTACTGGTCACATTGATCATATAGGTATCAGCAGCGTGGTGCCAAGCGTTACTACCGAACTAAGAAATATGGCTGTTTGTCATTTTCACTTAGATCCTTTTGTGGTAGCTCCCGGTGTACGTACAGGCATCCAAATCCTTACCGATAATCCTAAGGAAGTTGGTGCTGATCGCGTGGTCAATGCCTTAGCTACCAGAGAGAAATATGGTGGACCAGCGATTGTTGTTGATTTTGGTACAGCAACTACCTTTGATGTGATATCGAACGAAGGAAATTACGTAGGTGGTGCTATAGCGCCGGGAATAGTGATATCCGCTGAAGCTCTAAGAAGGTTTACTGCTAAGCTGCATGAAGTAGAGCTAGTGCCACCGCCTAAACCTATTGGGAAGAATACTGTTGAGGCCATGCAATCCGGTATTGTTCTGGGATATGCAGCTATGGTAAACGGCCTCGTAGCAGCGATTCGTGAGCAGGTGGGCCCATGTAAAGTGATAGGTACCGGGGGGCTTGTGAGTGTTGTCTCGCAAGCTACCAAGATCTTTGATTACATAGATCCGGATCTCACCATCGATGGAATTAGGTTCATGTATTACCTCAACACTCCCAAGCCAGAAGAGTCTTTAGATGAGTAGATTTCAAGGTAAGAAGGTAATATTTGGTGTCAGTGGAAGTATCGCCGCTTATAAAGTCGTCCAAGTGGTGCGCGACCTTGCTTTGCTAGGTGCAGATGTACACGTGATAATGACCCGATCTGCTACGAGATTTGTTACTCCACTCACCTTTCAAGCATTAAGCAAGAATCGAGTATATACCTCGGCTTGGGAGGCATCTCCTGACCACCCCGAGATACATGTTGAACTGTCTCGTAATGCTGACCTGATGGTGATCGCCCCTGCTACTGCTAACACTATGGCAAAAATAGCTTTAGGGCTCGCATCAGATATTGTTAGTTTGACTGCTCTCGCCTGTAAGGCACCTATCATTGTTGTTCCTGCTATGAACGATCAGATGTGGAAGAGCAGTGTAGTTCAGTCCCACGTTGGCAAGCTGATGGAGCGTGGTGTGACGGTAATGCAACCTGGCTACGGTGATCTGGCATCAGGTGATGTCGGGTATGGGAGACTTCCTGACCCAGAAGATATATTGGGTGCTATTAGATGGCATCTAGGACGAAAAGGCCCTCTACGAGGTAGAAAACTAGTAATTACAGCTGGAGGTACCAGAGAGCCTCTTGATCCAGTCAGATATATAGGTAACAGATCCTCAGGTAAGATGGGATTGGCTCTATCCCAAGCAGCAATCGATGTGGGGGCTGATGTAACTCTTATTATCACGAATTCGGTGCAGGAATCATTACCTTGGGGAGCAGAAGTAATAAGAGTTGAGACTTCGACTGAGATGTTAGAAGCAGTAAGTTCTGCTGTCTCCAATGCAGACATGCTCATCATGGCTGCTGCAGTTGCCGACTACACCCCTGCACAGACCAGTTCCTCCAAGATAAAGAAGACCGGCGAGGAGATCGTAGTCAGGCTAATTGAGACTCAAGACATACTGGCTTCGATTAGTGAGGTACCAATCGCTAAGGTGGGATTTGCAGCTGAGACGGAGAACTTATTACAAAACGCCAAGTCCAAGCTAACCAAGAAGAACTTGGATGTTATTATCGCAAATGATGCTGTTGAGACGATTGGCTCTGAATATGCAAAGGTAGTCATTATTTCTAAAAATAATGACTACCTTGAACTTCCCAAATCACCTAAGGAGGATGTAGCTCAGAAAATAATATCCTACTTGGTGAATTATCTCCTATCCAGATAATTATAGCCTTGGGTCGTAATAGCCTCTTGGCTTTACCTTGACTTCTCTTCCTCTAAAGAGGAAGACCAATATCAAACCAGCTACGAACCCTCCTATATGTGCCCATACTGCTACTCCGCCTGTCTGGGCAGTGGGTGCACCAAGATCAGCTATGCCTTGGAATACTTGTAGCAGTATCCAGATTCCTATAAGTATCAGGGCTGGTATATAGGTGGTGGTGATAAAGTAGAAAAATATTACTAGTGTTCTTATATTGGCTTGTGGAAACAGCACTAAATAGGCAGCAAGTACTCCAGCTATAGCACCGCTTGCTCCTACGCTTGGTATAGGGGACAGTCGATTGAAGAGGATATGTGTAATGCCAGCTATTATGCCACATGCAAGGTAGAAGATAAGATACTTCAAGTGGCCCATATTAGCTTCGACGTTATCTCCAAACACCCATAGATAAAGCATATTGCCTGCTATATGAAGCAAACCTGCGTGCATGAACATAGCAGTAAAGAGGGTAATGAATACAGGGTGTGGCGATGGAGCACCTATATCTCTTCCAAGAGTGTACTCTACCGGAATAACTGCCCATCTAGTAAAAAAAGCCTCTATAGATGCTGTATTTGCGTTTAGATTAATGCCTCCTAAGCTGACTTCATATAAGTAAACCAGTATGTTTATAGCAATTAGCGTCAGGTTAACAAACGGAAATCTAGCTCTATAGTTGACATCAGAGATTGGGATCATATCTTCTCCATAACATAGTTGGGATTATACAAATATGCTGCTGGATAATATAAACGCTTTCCAGCAGCATCACTAGTAAGAATCGCTCTAGTTGCCGAATTTGTATTCTAGTGGGTGTCCGACTCTGAATGTTTCATCTGCTCTGAAGTGTGAGATATGTTTTCGCTAGCTGACGACTGCACTGATTCAGCTTTTTCTCCTGCTCTTTCAGCGGCTCTCTGAACCTGCTCTACGGCCTCCTGTGTGCGACTTGCTGTTCTATCTATTGTTTGGCTGCTTGCGTCAAGCACGTCAGAAACGTAGCTCGTAAACCACCGCACTATTTGAGCTCTTGTCTCCCTACCACTACGTGGGGCAAATAGAATGCCAAAGGTCAGTCCATATACAAACCACTTGGTTGCAGTTATTAGCTTGCTCACTTTTCCCTCCTTATAGACCTCTACTCTTTTGCTATTTACTCTAGCCTGTGTAAAGTCGCCGCAATTATGATACTATCAATCTTAGGTTACTTCTAAGGCTTAGCCACGGTAAGAGAGAAGCAAGAAATATGCCATATTTCTGTTTCAAAATCCTGATTATGGAGGGTTTAGGTGGCTCATAGTAGACCCAGACTAGATACTATTAGGGTTGGTATGCTTGTGTTGTCCTCAAATGGTCCTCAACTTCTTGGGACCATTGAGGAGATATTAGTCTCTCCTGATAAGAGGCGAGCTTGGCTTCGATTATCTGAACATTCAGTTCCTATTCCTGTAGAAGCTGTTGAACATATAGGCTCTAATGGTGTCATGCTTAACTCGGAAGCTGAGAAGAAATTGCTGACGGGCTGGGGCGATGTCCCTGCTGATTATGTATCTACCTATCTATACCACTGGGCTGACTCCAAGCATGAACCGGCTGAGGTTCAAAAGGATCTGGAGGCTAATACTTTAAATCCTAGGAAAGAGTCCTAGCCCTCTTCGGAGCATTATTATGCCTCAAGCCGTTTTGGCAGTATTTCTGAGAGAAGAAGATTGTACTCGAGCTATCGATAAGCTTAGGGAGATGGGTGTTGAGCCCTCAGATATCGCCGTTATCCATCAATCCTCCAGGATCGTTTCCTTATCGCAGGATAGTGAAGGACTGCCTGAGGAGCTCTTCACAGGGATGTTGAGCGGTGCAATATTAGGTGGGTTGATAGGATGGATTCTTTCTCTTGGAGTATTTGATCTTCATGGTATAGGCCGTTTTGCCGCATCTCATGCTTGGGGTGCGGTCATTTCAGGAGCCTTCCTTGGGGCTGCATTGTTTGGTTTGCTATCTGCTATGGCCTTCATATACAGCAGATCTAGAAGCAGTCCTTATGATGAAATTAGGGAGTCCTTGATCACCGTCAAGTCTTCTTCGGTTCCATCTGAACAGCTAGTAGCCTTATTGAAATCCATGGGCGCTGAGAACGTGCATCCCATAGATTGGAATTTTGAATCTGGGCAAGAACTGTTTCGATCATCTCAGATAGAGATAGGTAGTCCGGTATGGTCTTCGGACTCCAGAAACATAGGTGTTGTCGAATCCAAATACCAAAATAAGTTTGTGGTACGTACACAAAACAATGAATTCGAACTCGATCTAAATAATGTTATAGGTATTGATTCCAGGGGTATCCACATCGACCTACCATCTATTGTATTTGCTAGTTCTCCTAGCGAACACGAAAGCCATTGAAACCTCTCTCTGCTGTTCTGAGTTGTTATCTAGTGAGATGCTGGGGTCTTAGATAATGAACACTGTCAGTAGGCAACCAATATGGTATCGATTGGCTGTTAGGTTGGATTTCGCTCGACCTTTGTTTGCGACCCTTGTAGAAAGGAAGAATTTGGTAGCCAAGTGCATAGTTGTGCTTCTGCTAGTATGTGCCATATCAGTTTTGTTTAGAGTCATTTATAGGGTAGACAAATGAGAAATCATATTCCACGTCGAGTTACTCTTTTCCTATTACTTACTTTCGTTATTACCATAGTGCCCACCTTTATCTTGTCATCCTCTACCTATGCTCAAGATAAGTCCCTTATCTGGGAGAGATTTGACTCTACTCTTAGTATCTCTAGGTCTAATGAGGTAAGAGTAACTGAGATAGAACAAGTTAAGTTCCTGTCTGGTACATGGCGCAACGGGAGCAGAACGATACCGCTAGATCGCATAGATGAGATCAAGGATGTATCAGTAGAACAATTGGACTCAGGGGGTCAGACTATTCCTTTAAGCTTTAATGCCGACCGAAGAGGAGATGATATTGTTATAACTTGGAGCTTCAACACTGCAGGTGCGGGTGATGTGCGGGCATTTAGAATAAGCTACACCGCTGTCGGTGTGGTAAGGCTTTACTCCAACTCTCAACAATTAAGATGGCAAGCGGTGCCTCCGGACAGGGCTTTCCCTGTGCAAAGCAGCACTGTGCGAATAATCTTCCCTGAACCCATAGATCCTTCCAAGATAACCCTGGCTTCTTATCCTGAGAGGTTAGGGGGAACAGCTAGATTTACAGATAACACTGCTGTGTTTACTGTTCGCGATATTCCTGCTTATGATGGATTTGAGGTTAGAGCTGAATTTCCTGCTGGTATTGTCGAGGGCCCACCTCCCAGCTGGCAGGCTGCTGCCGATAGGGCTGATTATATTGCTGAGAACATAAGGCCCATAGCTAACTTCATATCTTTGTTCGTGGCAGTCTTGTTGGCCTCACTAGGTACCGTCTTTTTGGTCCTGCTTTGGTATACGAAAGGTAAAGACCCTGATGTAGGTCCTGGTCCGAGTATGTTGAAGGAGCCTCCTAGTGATCTTCCAGCTCCGCTGGTGGGCGTCCTGATAGATGGGAAAGCAGGATCTGAGGATGTGGTGAGTACGATCGTATCGCTTGCGGAAAAGGGGATAATTTCTCTCGAACCTGTGGAAAGAAACGATCTGCTTGGCAGTAATAGGGACTACAGAATAACTTTGCTTGGAGATGTAAAGGACTCTTCTCTGTTTCCCCACGAACGCGCTCTGCTGTGGATGTTCTTCAACAATGGAGATAGAAAGGAGATATACCTATCTGAAGCTAAGCAGATATTTACCGCGAGCATGCAAGTATTCACCTCTAACCTTTACGAGGAAGTAGTTGAACTTGGCTTGTTCAAGGCTAACCCAGAGTCCGTGCGCAGGACTTACCGACGCATTGGGTGGATTGTAGTTATTCTAGGTGTTCTAGGAGCGATAGTGGTTTCCATCTTGTTCAACACTTACGTCTCCTGGTTCCTTGGCGCTCTCCCCTTCGTTATTCTTGCAGTTCTGGGTATGGCTCTAGTTGCCCTATCTGAGGTCATGCCAGTGCGTACAGTAAAAGGAGCTATAGAAGCAAAGAAATGGCTGGCTTTTAGAAACTATCTGGCCAGAATGGAGTTGACTGAGAACCTCGCAAAGCAGCGCGAACTCTTTGAGAAATACCTTTCTTATGCAACAGTATTTGGACTTAGTAACTCTTGGATCAAGAAGTTTTCGTCTGTTGGTGTACCAGCTCCAACGTGGTATAGAGGCAGCTATGGATGGGAAGGATTAAATCGTAGCGGCTATGGCGGCTCACCATGGGCTGGTCCAGGGCCTATAATAATCTTCCCTCCATTTGGCGGTGTCTCAGGCTCGGGTCATCCTGGTGGTTCTTCAGGAGGTGTTGACTCAGAGGAAGGTCTGCATGATAATACAGGTCTAACTAATATGGGTGACGGTCGTGGTGTACTCGACCGTTCTAGTGGGGGGCTTGCAGACTTACTGGATATGGCTTCTGATGCTTTCGGTAGCTCCCATTGGGGAGGTGGTGGAGCTGGTGGATTTGGAGGAGGTAGTGGAGGAGGCGGAGCTGGTTTCAGTTAGTAACAAGGATCTTTGGGAGAAACTGGGATGATCCCTCAAGGTAGGTTTTGGGGTGCTCTGATATCCGCTGCTGGGATAGCTCTGGGTTTCCTTTGTCTTGCCTGGACTCTAACCTCAGCTGGCACTACGGGAGGGAAGATATTAGGCTTATCTATCGTAGTTATCTTGGCACTTCCACTGATCTTTGGTGGTGCTTATCTTTTTATACAGGGCTCCAAGGAAAAGGAGCGTGAGCGATTTATTGTGTCTAAGCAGAAGGCTTTGGAGGTAGAAACTCTTTCTAGAGCGCAGATAGCTGAGATCATAGAATTGCAACGTGATAGAATCAAGAAAATTCTCCAATTGGAGGAATCCACTTTAGATCCCACTACTCGCCTCATGATGGAAGATATCATAGTGAGGCTTGAAGGTATATCTCGCGTGTTACAGAGGTCTGCATATGACCGATTGGCTAGCCCTGAATCACTACTTGGCTCACCAGGTAGTGATGTAGCTGTGCAAAGCGTGGATAGCGCCTTGCAAGGTCTGATTGAAAAATTGGAAGATTCTGTATCCAAGCTCACTGGAGATTTATCCAATCAATCTTCTCGTAGTAGCTCTATATCCCAGCTTGCCTCTATAACTGATAATCTTGAGGACGCTATAAATCGAAGATATGCGCTTGTTGCTGGCACTCAGTCTAGAGCTTTGCCTACTGTAGCTGAGCTTCTAAGCGATGTTACCCATGTGGGGACAACTAATCTATCCGATTTTACTAGCTTGTCACCAGGGGATGCGGTTACCTATGAGGAAAAAGACTATCTTATCAGCGCTAGGCTTGAATGGAGAGATAGAGATAAGATTTGGTGGACATATATGCTGTCTTCTAAGGATGACATGTGGCTTTATGTCTCGGATGGTGGTACCCGTATAGGTGCCATGCATAGAGTCACCAGCACAGTCATACCAGAGGGGAACTTTTTTACTAGTGATGGTAAAAGTTATCGGGCTGCGATCGATGGCACGGCGCTTGTTGAAGTTGCTGGGGCTAGTGGCTCAAGAGGTGGTCTAATTGTTACATACAGAAGATATGATTCGAGCGAAGACTTTATCTGGGTTGAGAGCTGGCAGGATGAGAACAAGCTATTCTTGGGAAGATGGGAGCATCCTGAAAACATATCGGTTTGGAAGAGAAGATCTGAAGACAGAAAGGAATAGAATCGAGAGATGATAAGGAGGGGAAAGATGGCAAGTATTATAGAGCGTATAGGTACGATACTTAGGGCTAACATCAATGCTATGCTGGATAAGGCCGAAGACCCTGAAGCTATGATAGATCAGATCATTCGCGACATGGCCAGTGCCATCGCTGAAGCTAGAGCCCAGGTTGCGGAAATGATAGCTCAGGAGAAGATCATAGAGGCTAATCTGGAAAGAAACAGGTCGTTGGCTAATGAGTGGCGACAGAAGGCAGAGTTGGCAGTTCAAAAAGGACGTGACGATCTGGCTAGAGAGGCGCTCCGCAGATATAACGACTATTTGGAAAACACCAGTGTCTATGAGCAACAGCTAGATGCCCAGAGAAAGATAGTTGATAAGCTGAAGAATGAGCTTCAGGCTCTAGAAAGCAAGTATGAGGATGCTAGAAGAAACAGAGAAGTCCTGATTGCACGACATAAGAGAGCTGAGACTCAGCGTAAGGTCGCTACTATAAGTGCACAGCTTAATACGATGGATCCTGCTGCTGAGCTTGGACGTATGGAAGAGAGGATAAGGCTAGAGGAGGCTAGAGCTGAGGCTGAGGCCGAGCTATCGGCAAGCTCCCTAGATGAGCAGTTCGCTGCCTTGGAAGGGGACAGCCAGATAGAAGCGCAGCTACAGGAGCTGAAGAGACAATTGACTGCAGGTTCTTCACAGGAGTCGCTGCCAGAAGGTACTTCGAAAGAATCTTCCGAGCAATAATTTCTGTCAATTACTTTTATCAGGAGATGAGAAGTGTACGTCTGGATCACTGCGCGTCGCATAAAACCGGGGCTGATGAAAGAGTTTCTAAAGGCATGGCATGATCCAGGCAATGCTCTGCCGGTTTCTCCAAATGAACCTGGGGGGCCCACAGTTTATGTATTGCTGCCCACCGATGACCCGAACGAGATGTGGGGTGTAGGCTACTTTGATTCACTGGAGACTATAAAACGCTTCAAAGAAAGTCCTCAGATGGCAAGGCGTCAGGAGGCTTTGTCCCCGTATATAGAAGAAGTGCTTTGGGACAGGGTATTTGAAGCTCATCCCTGGGTCGAGTATGAAAGGCCATTATATTATGCTGTATATGTTCGTATGCGGCCTGCTCAGCGCTTCAGATTAATAGCTGTATGTCCCAACGCGCGTGAGGCCATCAATCAGGCTGATAGAGTAATGCAGGAAGCCAGAGCTAGCGGTTATGAAAATCCTGAATGGACTATGAGAGTGTTTTTTGATCCTACTGAGGCTCCGGACTCTTTACCACCTAATGTTTGGCATGATCATGTTCGATGAAATCAAGTCTGACCTTTGTTACTATGGTTGGTCTTGATTGTCCGTTGGTCAAGTTGTATACTCTCAACAAAGAGAATATTTCGAAAGGCTTTGAACAGGAATAGTAGGCATTCAAGCGGGGCTCAGAGAGCCGGGATAGGTGTGAGCCGGTGCCGGCGCGAATGCTGAATGGGCCTGGGAGCTGCGAACCGAAAGCTTTCTGCAAGTAGGCTTCGCCGGGGTCTCCGCCGTTACAAGGAGAGAGGTATCGGAGATTATGTCTCCCGTACCTCCTGAGTGAGGCCTTTGGCCTAATTGGGGTGGCACCGCGGAAGCCCTCCGTCCCCAGCTTGTCTGGGACGGAGGGCTTTGAATTTTAAGTAGCCTTAGTTAGGAGAACAGGCAGTGTACGCACCCGACTTTGAAACTTTCAAGAAGATAGCTAAGCCAGGAGTAATAGTTCCGGTATATAAAGAGATCCTTGCGGATCTGGAAACACCTCTATCTGCTTATGCTAAGTTACTATCCTCTGACTACGGGTTTTTGCTTGAAAGCGTTGAGGGTGGTGAAAGGATGGCTCGTTATAGCTTTCTAGGTTCAGATCCGCAGGCTATAGCTATCTTTTCAAGAGATGGTTCTGTGATTTTGCAGGATGAGCATCTAATTCCACTGAATACGAATGACCCCTTGGATCTCGTTAACCAGAGACTGTCCAGGCCGATAGTGGGCAGACCAAGAAATCTGCCGAGGTTTCTTGGTGGGGCTGTTGGGTATATAGGTTATGAATGTGCCTCTCTATGGGAAAGATTGCCGCTGGCTAGAGAAAGAGCTATAGATGTTCCTGATGCGATATTGATGTTTGTTGATACCATTCTTATATTTGATAGGCTAAGGCACAGAGCTATTGTTCTTAGTAATACCTTGGCAGATGAGGATTTATCTGGCTCATATGGAAGGGCTATTGAGCGTATAGATAGCTTCATAGATAGGCTCTCTTTACCTCAGCGCTTATCTCAAGTCGACGCAGAAGTCCCTTCAGAGGACTTAGACATCCAATCAAATATGACCCCTGAAGAATTTTGTGATGCTGTGGAGAAAGCTAAGCGTTACATAGCTCAAGGGGACATCATCCAAGTAGTTCTATCCCAAAGGTGGACAAGGCAAACCACTGCTACTCCTATGGACGTGTACAGAGCTCTAAGAGCCATTAATCCATCTCCTTATATGTTCTTGCTTCAGATGGGTGATATCTCTTTGGTAGGTGCTAGTCCCGAGATGCTGGTACGCGTGCAGGATGGCGAAGTTAGTACGCATCCAATTGCGGGTACAAGACCCAGGGGCAAAGATGAAGATGAAGACAGGTATTTAGGGGAGGAATTGCGAGCTGATCCCAAAGAAAGAGCAGAGCATATCATGCTAGTCGATTTGGGAAGAAATGATATCGGAAGGGTATCTATCCCTGGTACAGTCCGAGTTACGCAGCTAATGGATATAGAGAGGTATTCTCATGTGATGCATTTAGTGTCTCATGTGGTCGGTCGATTGAGGGATGATTATCCTTCGTGGGAAGCTCTTAGAGCTTGCTTCCCTGCGGGAACTGTTTCTGGTGCACCAAAGATAAGAGCTATGCAGATCATAGCAGATCTAGAAAAAGAGCAGAGAGGTCCTTATGCAGGCGCTTTAGGTTACTTCGGCTATGGCGGCAACCTGGATATGGCGATAACTATACGAACCATACTGATGAAGGATGGGCTAGCACATGTCCAGGCGGGAGCTGGAATCGTCGCTGACAGTGAGCCTACTAGGGAATACCAAGAAACTCGAAACAAGGCCAGGGCTTTGATGAGAGCGATTGGTATGGCTGAGAGTTTCTCAAAGGAGAATGCTAATGCTGCTGTTAATAGATAACTACGACAGCTTTACATATAACTTGTATCAGATGCTTTCGCAGCTTGGGCAGGAAGTCTTGGTTTATAGAAATGATGAGCTTACTATAAACGATATCCAAAATATGGCCCCTGATCGTATTGTTATCTCGCCAGGCCCGGGAACTCCGGATGATGCAGGTATATCATGCGAGGTTATAAGGAGTTTAGGTGGCAAGTTGCCGATACTTGGAGTTTGCCTGGGCATGCAGTGCATTGGACAGGTGTTCGGTGGGAAGATAGTAAATGCTGGCGAGCTTCTACATGGCAAGACTAGTCTCATATACCACACAGGGAAGGGAGTATTCAGAAACATACCTTCTCCTTTTGAGGCAGTGCGTTATCATTCTTTGGTAGTAGATAAGTCGTCTATTAGTGATGAGTTAGAGGTTGTGGCTCAAACCTCTAATGGCTTAGTTATGGGACTAAGACATAAAAACATGCCCATCGAGGGTGTACAGTTCCACCCTGAGAGTGTGTTGACCGAATATGGGTCCAAGATACTTGCCAACTTCCTTAACGTAGATCTTAAAGAGTCATTACAGCTAATAGGAGCCTAGCTTATGGAAAGAGATGTGTCAGTAATTTATGATGCCATACACCTACTTAGCCAAGGCAAATCTCTGACTCGATATCAGGCTGAAGCAGTTATGGACCTGATAATGGAGGGGCAAGTTACCGGCGCTCAGTTCGGTGCCATAATGATGGGTTTGCACTTGAAAGGCGAAACTATAGATGAGATAGCAGGTTTTGCCTCGGTGATGCGTCGTAAGGCTCTAAGGGTAAATGTCAAAGGCGAAGTCGTAGATACCTGTGGGACTGGTGGAGATAAGGCTGATACTTTCAATATAAGCACTACTGCTGCTTTCGTTATAGCTGCAGCTGGTGCCAAGGTTGCAAAGCATGGTAATAGGGCTATGAGTAGCAGATGTGGATCGGCTGATGTTTTGGAGGCCTTAGGAGCAAGAATTGATCTTGGACCTGCTGCCGTGGAGAGGGTTATAGAGGATACTGGTATAGGCTTTATGTTTGCTCCTCTATTCCATCCAGCTATGAAGTATGCAGCAGGTCCAAGAAGGGAGATGAGGGTAAGGACTATATTCAACGTGCTAGGTCCTCTTACTAATCCTGCTGGAGCTAGAAGGCAAGTACTGGGGGTAGCGGATAATGCCTTAGCATCGAAGATGATAGAGGCATTGCGTGAGCTGGGTTCCGTGCACGCGTTGGTCGTGCATGGAGAGGATGGCCTTGACGAGATAACGCTATCTGGTCCCAGCCTGGTATACGAACTTAAGGGGGGAAAGATAAGCAAATACGAGATCTGCCCAGAACAGTTTGGATTCAGATCTTCCTCTACTCAGAGCCTACGCGGAGGAGATAAAGAAACTAATGCTGATATTACTAGGAAAGTTCTCTCTGGTGCCTCAGGCCCAGCTAGAGATGTAGTTTTGATAAATGCTGCCGCAGGTTTAGTAGCAGCGGATATAGCCGAAAACTTGAAAGAAGGCTTAGAAGTTGCAGCTCGTGTCATCGATGAAGGGGCTGCTATGGAGAAGCTTGATGCTTTTGTAGGAGCTACTCAGCGATTTGCAGAGGAAAATAAGGGTAATTAGGAGGTCGTTACATTGAGCGTTTCTGAGCTTGAAAAGGTTCCAGTCGATATATCCCGGGCACCCAAGTCTCGGGTTTTGTCTGGAATCATGCCTACCGGGGACCTACACATAGGTAATTATATAGGCGCCATCAAGAACTGGGTTGCTATGCAACACGAACATGACTCCTTCTTCTGCATAGTGAATATGCATGCTATCACTACCCCACAGGATCCTAAAGAGCTTTACGAAAAGACAAGAGAAGTAGCAGCTCTATATATTGCCTGCGGGGTGGACCCAAATGTATCGACTATATTCGTGCAGTCACATGTCCCAGCTCATGCTGAGCTCTGCTGGATACTAAACTGTATAGCCCCAATGGGCTGGCTGGAACGTATGACCCAGTTCAAAGAGAAATCGAAGGGCGATAGAGAGAGATCCAGTGTGGGGCTTTTTGATTACCCTGTGCTTCAGGCTGCAGATATCTTGCTATATGGAAACATACCTCCAGTGCCTCTCTATGTGCCTGTAGGAGAGGATCAAAAACAGCATCTCGAGCTTGCAAGAGATCTGGCTGAGAGGTTCAACAGACTGTTTGGTGATACATTGGCCATACCTGAACCATATATACCTAAATATGGTGCTCGCGTGATGGGACTGGATGATCCTACCAAGAAGATGAGCAAGAGTGAGAAGAGTAGATATCATGCTATCAGACTTTTGGATAGCCCTGATGATATCAGAAAGAAGATTGCTCGAGCGGTGACCGATCCTGGTAGAGATATAAAGTTTGATCCAGAAAGACCTGGTTTGTACAACCTTCTAACTATTTATCAGGCTATCACCGGTCAATCCGAGGAGGATATAGAGGCTCACTTCGATGGAAAAGGATATGCCGATCTTAAGAGGGAGCTTGCTGAACGGTTAGTCGAGTACCTCACCCCTCTCCAGGAGAAATATAGGGATATCAGACAGGACCCATCTTATCTAGAGAACATTCTGGCCCAGGGTGCTGAACGTGCACGCGAGACATCCGCAGTGGTTCTAAATGCGGTCAAGAAAGCTGTGGGTTTGGAGTAGTACAGTTGACTACGAGCAAGAATTTTTTAAGCAAGATCATAGATAACAAGCTTGAGGAGATCAGGGAAAGACGGAGTACTAATCCCGAACATGTCCTTATAAGTAAGCTTGACAAGGTCAGCCCACCAAGGTCCTTATACAAATCTCTAAGTACGGTGAACACAGTGGGTGTTATTGCGGAGGTCAAGCGTCGCTCTCCCTCGAAAGGGGATCTGAACACAAGTCTTGATCCAGTCTCGATAGCACATGTTTATCAGAAGGCAGGGGCGTCAGCTATAAGTGTACTGACTGATGAGAAATACTTTGGAGGATCGATTGATGATCTCCAAAGTGTGAGCTCTCAGGTTAGCATCCCAGTGTTGCGCAAGGACTTTATCCTTGACGAGTACCAGGTAATTGAGAGTAGGGCTAATGGTGCGGATGCCATACTACTTATAGTTAGGTCGCTGACTGGGGAGAAACTTACCGCTCTCATAAATACTGCCTCTGAGCTTGGTATGGATGCTCTTGTAGAAGTTCATGATGAAGAAGATGTGGACCTGGCTTTGGCGTCAGGGGCTCGTCTAATCGGCATAAATAACAGAGACCTGGAAAGCTTCCATACCACAATTGAAGTTACTCAGCGATTGGCTCCATATATTCGCGATCGTGCTGATTCAGAGGTACTGGTGATCTCAGAAAGCGGTATTTTTAGTAGGACTGACGTGGAAAGCGTACAGGCAGTCGGGGCTAATGCTGTGCTAGTAGGTGAAGCCCTCGTTGTGTCAGGTGATCCTGCTAAGAAGATAGAGGAGCTGAAGGGTGAGCGTCGAGATTAAGTTTTGTGGCATTAAGACGCTTGAACATGCACGTCTAGCTTCGGAGCTTGGTGCCGACTACTTAGGATTCGTATTTTATAAGGAGTCTACCAGGTATGTAACTCCTGAAGATGCCGCGCGTATAGCTGATCAACTGAGAGGTCATATCAAACTGGTTGGGGTTTTCGTTAATGAAACTCCAGAAAGGCTTAACAAAGTTGCAGATCTCGTGGGGTTAGATCTAGTACAGCTTTCAGGAGATGAAAAACCAGAAATTATCTCCTACATCCGGAAACCAGTGATCAAGGCTATTCACGTCATAGATGCTTATACCACTAGATCTCGTGTTGAGATCTATAAATCTTTGTGTGAGATGATCCTTCTGGATACGTACTATAAGAACAAGATGGGAGGCACAGGGAGAGTATTTGACTGGTCCATAGCTCGGGAGATAGCTGCTTTCTATCCTGTCATGTTAGCAGGAGGTTTAAGTCCGGCTAATGTGCAGGAAGCTATAAGAATGGTGCGCCCTAAGGCTGTGGATGTAAGTAGCGGGATAGAGACCGATGGTGTCAAAGATCCTATCAAAATGAAAGCTTTTATAGAGGCTGTAAAGGGTGTAGAAGTATGACTGAGAATACAAGTTCTTTTTCTACTATAGGTAGCCACTATCCCGATAATAAAGGTAAGTTTGGTAGGTATGGTGGCAGATACGTTCCTGAGACTTTGGTGCCTGCATTGAATGAGCTAGAAGAGGCTTACGCTTCTATCAAAGATGATCCCGAATTCCAGCAAGAGCTTAACCATCTTCTGAAGGATTATGTAGGTAGACCTACTCCCTTATATCATGCTAAGAGGCTGTCTGAGATCCTGGGCGGCGCCCAAATATATCTCAAGAGGGAGGATCTGGCACATACAGGTGCTCACAAGATAAACAACGCTCTGGGACAGGCTCTACTTGCTCGCAAGATGGGTAAGAGAAGGATAATAGCCGAAACAGGGGCTGGTCAACATGGTGTGGCTACTGCTACCGTCTGCGCCATGTTAGGTCTAGACTGTGTAGTCTATATGGGGTCCGAGGATGTTGAAAGGCAAAAGCTGAATGTATATAGAATGGAGCTCTTGGGCGCCACCGTAGTGCCCGTCGAATCTGGTACCAGAACTCTCAAGGATGCTATCAACGAGGCGATAAGGGATTGGGTTACTAACGTTAGAGATACCTTCTATCTTATAGGATCAGTTGTAGGCCCACATCCTTACCCTATGATAGTGCGGGATTTTCAATCAGTGATCGGAAAAGAGTCAAGGGAGCAGTTTCTATCTAAGGTGGGACGTTTGCCAGATACTATAGTCGCCTGCGTGGGGGGAGGTAGCAACTCAATGGGCATATTCTATCCGTTCATTGAGGACAAAGATGTAAAGCTAGTTGGAGTTGAGGCAGGCGGTCTAGGCATAAGCTCTGGTAAGCATGCAGCTACCCTCGTAGCAGGTAGCTACGGTGTCCTTCACGGAGCTGCAATGTATCTCCTGCAAGATGAGAACGGCCAAATCATGGGTACGCATAGTATCAGTGCAGGGCTTGATTACCCCGGAGTTGGCCCGGAACACTCATATCTCAAGGATATAGGCCGTGCAGAGTATACTAGCGTCAATGACGATGAAGCTCTTGAGGCATTCAAGCTTCTTTCTCGTACAGAAGGCATCATCCCTGCTCTAGAGTCTGCACATGCTGTTGCCTACGCCGCTAGATTAGCTCCTCAAATGTCTACTGACAGCTTAATACTCATCAATCTCTCAGGACGTGGGGATAAAGATCTTGGGACCATAGTTGGTCCCGATCAGGAGGTGAGTGCCTAATATGATGTCTGTTGCCGATAGTTTCCAAAAAGCTAGAGATGAAGGCAGGTTGGCATTCATCCCTTACATAATGTCTGGTTTTCCTGACGAACCTGCATCAGTCGAGACAGCGAAGATGTATGCTGAGACTGGTGCGGACATTATAGAGTTAGGAGTGCCTTTCTCAGATCCTTTGGCAGATGGCCCTACTATACAGCGGGCATCTAATAGGGCGCTAGCTAACGGTACCACACTAAGATCTAGCTTGGGAGTAGCGGAGAGCATAGCACGGGAAGTAAGTATTCCTATAGTGATGATGAGCTATTACAATCCCATACTCAAGTATGGGGTACAAAGATTTTTCCGGGATGCCTCTAATAGCGGAATATCGGCAGTGATAATTCCGGATCTTCTACCGGAGGAATCAGAGGAGGTTAGTACTTACTCGAGTGAGCATAAAGTAGGATTGGTATTTTTAGTCGCACCTACGAGCACGGTTGACAGGATCAAGTTGGCTGCACATGCAGCCAATGCTTTCTTATACTGTGTATCTCTTACTGGAGTAACTGGGGCTAGAGATAGCCTACCTGATTATCTTGGGCCTTTCCTTAGAACTGTCAGAGGACAAACAGATCTACCTCTTGTTGTAGGCTTCGGTATATCCAAGCCCGATCATATTAGACAATTACATCAGGTTGCTGATGGGGTTGTAGTGGCCAGCGCTATCATCAACATGATAGAGAACTCTCCAAATCAGCAGGATGCCTTAGATTCCCTTCGTGCTTATCTAAGTCAGATGCGCGCTGCTACATTTGAATCTATTAGCAATGAGAACGTAAGTGAGATTAAGTCCACAGCCTAATTTCTACAAAAACTTGTTTACGGAGGCATAAGGTGATCGTGGTAATGAAGCCTGGAGCTAGTGAGGAGGATATCAGGAAGGTAGTGGAGAGGATAGAGAGTGAGGGGTTGAGTGCGCACATCAGTCGAGGGATGGAGAGGACGGTGATAGGAGTGATAGGGCATGGGGTGGATGTACACCGGATAGTGGATG
>JBHORE010000057.1:0-5091 GCA_042408415.1 Thermobaculum sp. | reverse complement strand
CAGCGCCTGCAAGAGCAGGGTTTCGAGGACGTGTCCCTGGAGAGGGCGGCCGTGGACTACTTCAAGAGGCTGCGGCTGGCGGGGCTTGAGAGAGAAGCCATCTGGGGCACATCCAAGGGCAAGCTAAGGGCCTTAGCTGAGGAACGAGAAGAAGCAACAGAAAAGGCTGCCCCCTAGGGACAGCCTCGAACGAGAAGAAAGATCGATTGGCATCTCAAAGGAGGTACCAACTATGAAGATTATAGCACGAATACTAAAGATCGTGAGAAGCAGGCATCATGCTTGCGAGCATATAGGCTGCACCGCGCGCGAGGTCCCCGAGTGGGGCACCATCGAGCTCCCAGAGCTCAAGCGCGAGATGCTGGCCAGCGGCCCCATCGTAGGGGTCGTTCCCAGCCAGTAAGGCTGACAACCTAACTTAGACTACTACCTTCCTGCCACACTACTCCTCCTGCACCTGGGGGCCGGTGATCCCGGCCCCCAACCTCTTTAAGTGCCCTAGTCCCACCTGGGGGTGACCCAAGCCTTGCGTGCCGAGCCCTCGTACATGGCATCCATCACGGCGACCACTCTGGCGGCCTCTCTGGGAGTGACCAAGGGCACTTCCTGACCCTCTAGGGCATCGAGGAACAGCTCGAAGGCGTGCGGCAGCGGCTCAGGAAGATCGGCCCAAGGCGTGCGGCCGTCGGCGCCGGCTATCTCCTCGCACTTGTAATACAGCTCGCCGTTGACGACCACCGCGTGGGCTTTGGTACCGCTTATAACCAGCTGGGCGGGGTTATCTAGGTCCACCCAGCTGGCGGCCACGGTGCCAGCGGCCCCGCTGCTGAACTCCAGCAGGCCCTCGCCGAACTCATCGGTCTCGCCGTACCTGCCGGTGGCGTTGCCTATATAAGCTGTGGCGGAGCGAACGAAGTCTCCCTCCAGCAGCCACAGCGTCAAGTCCAGCGCGTGGCTCCCGAGATCCCCGAAGCCTCCCACTCCAGCCTCGTTGAGATCAGCCATCCACCTCCACTCGGTGTCGAACCAGCCAAGCAGGGCGCCCGCATGGCCGTTGGAGGTCCTCACGCGGGTGATGCGCCCGAAGCGTCCCTGGGCGATCTCCTGCTTGAGGAAACGGTTGATCGGGTGGCTACGCATGAAGTAGCCGGTCTGGAACTTGACTCCGGCCCTCTCGATCGCCGTCGCGAGCTCGAAGGCCTCCTCGGCCCTTGCCGCCAGCGGCTTCTCCACGAATAGGTGCTTGCGAGCCCCCAAGGCCTCCAACACGAGCTCCGCGTGACGGCTGGTCTCCGAGCAGATCACTACCGCCTCGACCTCGGGGTTGGTCAGCACCTGGTAGGGCGTGCTGGCCAGCTGTGCGCCAAACATCGTGGCGTACCGCTGTGCCCGCTCGCTGTCGTGGTCCCACACGGCCGCCACCCGCACGGAATCGCGGTTGCGCAGCCTCTGCGCGAAGTTGGGGGTATGGATGTGTGCTGCCCCAAGTATACCTATACCTACCATGAAACCCTCCCTATCTTGGATTACAAGTGCCAGTGTACCCCATCGGCCCTGGTAGGGTATAGCTATCGCCCGGGTCGATCAAGGTATCATGTAGTAAGCACACGAGGAGGCTAGAGATGGTCCACAGCAAGAGAATCAACCGACCTGTCAAGCGATCGGGCGCCGAGAGGTACCTGATGGTGATGCTGGTGGCCTTCGCGGGCTCGGTGCTGCTCACCCGCCTGTTCCTGTGGCTGACGGGCTACCCGCAGCTGGGCGGCAACGGGCTGCACATCGCTCACGTGCTGTGGGGAGGGTTGTTGCTGTTCTTGGCATCAGTCCTGCCGCTAGTGCTCGCCAACCGCTGGGCTTACTCCTTAGGAGCGCTGCTGTCGGGCATCGGCGTGGGGCTGTTCATCGACGAGGTGGGCAAGTTCATCACCCAGAACAACGACTACTTCTACCCACCGGCCGCGCCCATCATCTACGCCTTCTTCCTGCTGACGGTGCTGGTGTACCTGCGGGTCAGGCGGCCCAAGCCCAGCGACGTGCGGTCGGAGCTGTACCGGGCACTGGACATGATCGAGGAAGTCCTGGACCACGACCTCGACCCACACGAGAGGCACCAGCTGCGTAGGCTGCTAAGGGACGTCCGTCGGCGTGCGGGCAGCGACAACCTCGGCAGGCTGGCGGACGCATTACTGGAGTTCGTCAACTCCAAGGACCTGGTGATAGTTATGCCCTACACAAGCCCTTGGGCGAGGCTCAACAAGCTGATCTGGAAGGCAGAGGCCTGGCTGACCGAACGCCGCCTGCGCCTGGGGCTGATCGCCGTCTCCGGTGCCGTGGGGGCAGCGATGCTGCTAGATCTGCTGACGAACCTAGGGATCTACCTTCTGCCCAACGTGGACGCTACCGGCGGCTTTTGGGTGACGCTGGCGCAGTACTCGCACATCAAGCTGAAGCCCGGAGTGACCTACGGGTTGCTAGCCCTGAGGGTGTTGTTGCAGGGCGTGATCGGGGGCTGCTTCGTGGCCACGGCCGTGCTCCTGCTAGTGGGGAGGCCTAGGAGGGCGATAGCCCTGGGCACGATGACGCTTCTGGTGGCGCTGACGGTGTTTGACCTGCTCTTGTTCTACTTCAACCAGTTCCTGGCGGTGACCAGCGCCATCGACCACTTCGTGTTGCTCCAGGGGCTGAACCTCTACGAGCGGCTGTACATCCCCGAGGGCGGGGAGGCCTCAGAGAGCAAGCCCGTTGACTCGCGTGGTGCCAGGGCCTAGCCTCGCTATCAGCACAGGGCGATGCCCACGTTGCGGAACACGCCGTAGGTTAGCCCGCGCCTGCGGCAGAACGCCTCGAACACGTTCTGGAGCGACAGCGGCACGATGACGTCGTGCGACGACAGCACTCCCCCTGGCCGGATGTGTCCAAAGGCCGTCTCGTACTCCCAAGACATGTGCTGAGCGGTGTGCAGGCTGTCGTGGTGAAAATGATCGATCTGCCCTAGCGAGTGCAGGAGCTTGGGTAGTTCATCTCGGCTATCACCTAGGATGAGGTGCCAATCACCCTGCAGCTCGGGAGGCACGAGGAAGTCCTGCCTGAGCGCCGGCAATGCCCGCGCCTTGGGAAGATCTATGCTGTAGAGCTTGCCGAAGCCGTTCTCGCGCATCGCCGCCAGGATGTGCGCACTAGATCCCCCGTAGTTTACTCCGGTCTCGACGACCACCTTGGGTTCTAGCGCTCGCACCAGCATGTACAGCGTCACGAGGTCGAAGCGGGATGAGGTCTCCTTGTCTTCGACCAGCCCCTGCAGCTCCTCATACCTCCGTCCGTACCAGCGCGCGAAGGGTGATGCCCAGTACTCATCGTGCAGCACAGCCGCATCCACGCCGAAGTGCTCCCGAAGAAACCTTATCGACCTCTCACGCTCCCGCTCAAGGTCGAGGGAGGACTTCTTATGCTCGATGAGCGGGCTGGTGACCTTGCGCAACAATATCCCGGGATCCCTTACGACCTTCATCAGCTTGTGCCTGATCATAGCGCTATCTCCAAACATCGGATTACGAAATGTACTTATATATAGATAAGCATTTTAAATACTCTTGTTGTGTGTGCTTTGGGTGGGGAAAGGGTTGAGAACACATTGAGGTAGATGGTAAATCTATAGCAGCTGCTACCTGCCGTCATGGCTCGAGGATCAGGGCTGCCAACACGGTCCTTCCCACGACCCCAAGGCTCCGGGGGCTGCACGCCGAGGGATCGTCCCGCAGGGTGTGCCACTGTGGATAGTCAAAGTCTATAACGTCCACCACAGGCATGCCTTCGCGCAAGAGTGGCAGATGGTCATCCAGGATGCTGGGGCCCAGCTCGTCGACGAAGACATCGTCATGGCCCACGCGCCTGGCGGCCTCCCACACCCTATCGTTGACCTCCTTGGCGTGCTGCTCAGAGAACCCCTCCCGGGGGATGCGCAGGCTCTTATCCCCCACCATGTCGAGCAATACGCCCCATCTGGGCCTGCCCTGTGGCAGGGTAGTTGAGTAGTGCTTGGACCCTAAGTACATGCTCTCTTCGTCGCCCCCCCAGTCCTCACCGTCGAAGAGGGCGAAGCTCACCCTGATGGGTGGCCTGAGGATCGTCAGCGCGCGGGCCATCTCGAGCAGGACGGCCACCCCGCTTGCGCCATCGTTGGCGCCCGGGATGGGAAGCCGCCTGCGATCGGGATCGCGCTCGTTATCGGCCCTGGGCCTGGTATCCCAGTGGGCGCACAGCAGGACGTGCTCTCGTCCTCCACCGCGGTACTCGGACAGGATGTTGTACATGGCGATGCCATGGAAGCTGAAGGTCTGCAGGGAAGCACTCCCCAACACCGCGCGTAGCTCATGCAGGAGGAAGTCGCGGCACCTCTGGTGAGCGGTTGTGCCAGGCACCCTGGGACCGAAGCCCACCTGCCGCAGCAGGTAGCCCCAGGCCCTGTCGGCTTCAAAGGGCAGAGGACTCACCGTGGGAGCGGCTGCTTCCGGTGATCCACAGCCCAAGAGCCCTAGCACCCCAGGAGGAAGGTCCTTCTATCCAAGCGCCTCATGGGATATTGGAGCACAGCGGCGAACGGCCGTCAAATCAGGGCATCCCGCGCCATGAGCTCTCCCCCAGCTGGTGCGCCCGCCAGAGAACTCCCGCGTAGTACACTGCGAAGTAGGTGGCCACGAGCGAGAACACCGCAATAGTGAAAGGATCTCCCTTGGGTCTGATGGCCTGCAGGGCATCACCGAGCGACACTCTGTGCGTGCCAGCCGGCATGGCTCCCACTTCCCAGGACCTATCACGGTAGAAAGAGTACAGCCTCCAAGCCTTCAGGGCCAGCTGCACCAGCAGCAGCGTGAACACGGCCATGCCGATGCCCCGCGGGGGCACGAAGTAGGCCCCATCCGATAAGAGCTCCACCACCGACTCGCGGAGCGCGAAGGTCGCCAGCACCAAACCCAAGGCGGTACCGATCGCCGCCCCCGCCAGCGCTGTGAGGTCCCCTGCCTGCGTCGCGAGGGCTGACGCGAGCACCAGCCCCACGCCGGTGGCCCCGCAGACGATCACCGTGGGCAGCAG
>JBHORE010000047.1:0-3947 GCA_042408415.1 Thermobaculum sp. | reverse complement strand
TCCAGACCGGAGGGAAGGCGTTAAGCTGCTGGTTGGTCTTGAAGGACCCTGTGACCATCCAGAAGAACGGGATGGAGAACACCACGCTCAAGAATATGAGCATGATATGGGCAATCAGGCTCTGCAGGATGCTTCTGGTGCTACGCCTCCTCTGCCTTGTGATAGCTGGTATCCTGGTAGCACCGACCTCTTGCATGTAGGTTTGTTCGCTGCTCGTACTAGGTAGGGTCATCTAAGCACCTCCGTAGTATATACGCCTGGAGAGGGTCCGGAACGTCAACAACGTGACTATGAGTATGATCACGAACAGTATCCAGGCCATGGCGCTGGCGTAGCCCATCTTGAAGTAGCGAAAGGCGTTCTGGTACAGATAGAGGGCGGCTATCAATGTGGACCTCGCTGGACCGCCGTTACCGCCAGTCAGCACATAGGCCGGGGTGAAGTACTGGAAGCCGGCTATCAACCCCGTGACCAGTGCGTAGAAGAGATGAGGGCTGAGGAACGGCAACGTGACGTTCCAGAAGCTGGCCCACCAACCTGCACCGTCTACCTTGGCAGCGTCGTAGATCTCCTGAGGTACATCCTGCAGCCCCGCCAGCAAGATGATCATCAGGTTGCCGGCGCCCCACACGCTCATGATGATCAGTGCTGGCTTGGCCCATGTGGGGCTAGCAAGCCAGCCAGGGCCGTTTATGCCAAATATGCGCAGGACGTTGTTCAGGATGCCGTACTGTGGGTTAAAGACATATGCCCAGACCACCGCCGAGGCCACCGCTGGCACGATGCTGGGCAAGTAGAAGAGCGTACGGTAGATGGCCATCCCCCTGACCTTCATGTTCAACAGGAGCGCCAGGATCAGCGCTGTGATGATGCCCAGAGGGATGGAACCCACGAGTATGTAAACCGTGTTGTACAGGGAAACCCACCAGTTGTCATCGGACATCAGATCTCTATAGTTCTGCAGTCCTATCCACTTGGCACCTCCGAACAGGGAGTAGGAGGTGAAGCTATAGTAAAAGGATGCCAACAGCGGGTAAGCTGTGAACCAGAGCAGGCCGATGATGGCTGGCGAGGTGAAGAACAATCCCCAGAGGAAGTCCCTGCGAGCTCTAGCATTCGCCCTTCTGCCTCTCATGGATATAGCGGCCATATCTTACTCCTTCCTGTAGACGTGGGGAGGGGATAACCCCTCCCCAGGTTGATTACGCGTTCTGCTTCATGAAGCGCTGCATCTCTTTCATGGTGTTTTCCTTAGCGGTGCGCATCGCGGCCAGAGGCGTCTTCTTGCCGTTGATCGCCTCTCCCACCTGCTCGCCTATCTGCCCAAAGTAGTAGGCTCCTACTGGGATGGCCGGGCGAGAGTGCTTGGCGGATATCAGCACGTTGTAGTAGGGTCCCATGATCGGGTCGTTCTTGATCTCCTCGAGCACGGGAGCCTTCTTCCAGGCAGGCGGAAATCCCACCGTCTCCCATTGAGCCTTGGTGCCCTCTGGCGTCGCGGATACCCACTTGATGAACTCCCAGGCAGCATCGGGGTTCTTGGCACCCTTGGGTATAAAGAGACCCCAGCCACCGAACCATGCCCCAGCGCCCGGCTGCTTGGCGCCCGGACCTTCGTAGGGCAACAAGCTATGGCCGATCTTCATGTCGGGTTTGGCGTTCCTGATGTCTCGGTAGTTCGGGACCACCAGCGGATACATGCCTATATTGCCCGACCCGAAGGGATGCAGCTGCAGGTTGGGGGGCGTCACAGACAGCTTGTCCGGGCCACCCACCGACTTGGCGTACTTCACCATCCATTCCAAGGCCTTGACGACGTAGTCGTTGTCTGGGGTAACCTCCTGCTTGTCGGGGTCCCAGAACTCGCCGCCGAAGGACCATCCCCAGGTGAACAGGGAGTTCTCCGGACCGTAGATATCCCAAGGGATCATGCCTATCCTAGTGACCTTGCCGTTCTGGATCTTGTTGATCTTCTTGGAGTACTCGTCCACAGCATCTATCGTCTCGGGGGGCTTATCGGGATCGAGCCCCACCTCCTCGAACAGGTTCTGGTTCCAGAAGAACGGGAAGTTGGGGTCCGCATCCCACTGCACCTGGTAGAACTTCCCTTCCCACTGCATGTCGTTCCAGGCAGGTGGGAACCAGTCGTCCTCGGTCCATCCTTCCTGCTTGACGTACTCGGTGAGGTCCGTCATCACGCCCAGCAGAGCCCACTGGGGTGTGCTGAATGGGGTCAGATGAGCTAGGTCTGGTGCCGCACCGCCCGCGATCGACGTCAGCAGTTTAGGGTTATCCTGGTGCCCCGGTGAGTAGGTGATCTTGATGCCCACGTCGGATTGTACCTGCTCGTAGCGCTCAGCCAGCTTGATCCATCCTTGGTGCTCGTTGCCGGCGAACACGCTATACAGCTCGAGCACGATCTTGCGTCCCTTAGGGGCCTCGCGTACTGCCGGGGTGGCGTTTGCGGCCGGGGGCGGAGCTTGGCTTGCCGCCGGGGTAGTTGCTGGCGTCTTGTTTGCGGAGCCTGGAGAACCAGTGGTAACGCCACAAGCTGCGAGGGTGGCCCCGGCTGCGCCCAAGGCTATCGCTTTCAGGGCCTGCCTTCTAGATAGTTTCTTCCTGCCGTATGGATACCTGTCTGGGTATCTGGACATAGTTTCCCTCCACATAGTGTGATACTTCCTGACTTCTAAGTAGAGCCAAAACCGTTTTATACCACGCGATCACCTCCCCAAGATACGACTTCGCATCTATGCCCTAGGGGTGCTCTACGGTAGGATTATGTCTGCGGACTTTCGTTGAGTGCATATCTTCGAGTGCATATCTTCAATCTCCTCCTGCGCCGTGCTACCATAGGGCTATAGAGAGCTATATAGCTCTCAGCTTTTGTGCGTTATAATACAGGTGTTGTTTGATACTGTCAATATCTAACATGTAAATGCACAGAATTTAACGAGCTAAATTTTCGTTAGGGGCGGTGAGGCGTGGCTACGAACGGTAAATCTGGCGAGAGAAGTCTGATGCCCGAGGAGAGGCGTAGACTGATACTGGAGAGGCTTAGGAAGGAAGGCGGAGTCAGCGTCTCGGCTCTGGAGCAGGAGCTGGGCGTGTCCTCAATGACCATCAGGCGTGACCTGGAGATGCTCGAGCAGCAGGGCAAGGCCAGGCGAACCCACGGGGGGGCCATCCTGCCTGAGCTTGCTGGTCACGAGGACTCCTTCCAACAGAGGGTGGAGACCAACGTCGAGCATAAGAAGCGCCTAGGGGAGGCCGCCGCGGCCAAGGTCTCCGCTGGGGAGAGCGTCTTCCTGGATGCCTCTAGTACCTCCTATTATGCCGCACGTAGCATCCTAGACTCCGGCAAGAAGGTGACCGTGATCACCAGCTTGGTGCCCATCATGGACCTGCTCTCCTCCCACCCCCTATCCGGAGTGGATCTCATCGGGCTGGGAGGCAGCCTGCGCAAGCTCACTAGGTCCTTTGTCGGGCCTCAGACCACGCGCGCTATCAGCGCCTACTTCACGGACAAGGTGTTCCTCAGCGTGCGAGGGGTCACCCAGGACGGACACCTGACGGACCCCGACCCGCTGGAGGCGGAGGTCAAGCGTGCGATGATCGCCCACGCCAGAGAATCCATCCTACTCGTTGACGGCTCAAAGTTTGGCACGCAGGCACTCTGCGTGGTGGCCCATGTCTCCGATCTATCTCTGGTCATCACCACCAGCGATGCTCCAGAGGAGGCGATCAGGAGCATAACACAGATGGGAGTGCCGGTAGAGATCGTATGATCCCCGGATTCTTGTCTGGCCCCTAATGATGCTCCCTTATAGCTGCTCTGGAATAGGCTTTTTGTCTGCCCATATCTCTTGTGCATCTCATGCTCGTTGTCTATGCATCAGTTTGGCATCCAGCCCGCAAGCGGTTATACTAAGCTAAGTAATTCGATA
>JBHORE010000046.1:0-12077 GCA_042408415.1 Thermobaculum sp. | reverse complement strand
AGCGAACGCTCCCTTTGATCGCAACGTGATGGCGACGGAGATAGCTGTTCCCGTGAGGGTGGCAAGCGAGCACGGTATGCGTCTATACTGTGGGGAGTTCGGGGCCTACTACCGTGCTCCCAGGGAGTGCCGACTCGCTTGGTACGCCGACCTGCTGTCGGTGCTGCGCGAGTACGGCATAGCTTGGGCGAACTGGGAATATAGGGGCCAGGGTTTCGGGGTGGTGTCGGCTGATGGCCAACCTACCGAGATAGCTTCAATATTGCTCTCTGGATGAGGGAAGAGATATGGCAGAGCTGCTCATGGGCATAGATATAGGGACCTACAGCTCCAAGGGGGTGTTGTGCGCCCCCGATGGCCAGGTGTTGGCGGTCAGTGAGGTGGAGCACGGTCTTTCCCTGCCTCGACCAGGCTGGGCGGAGCACGACGCGGACGAGATCTGGTGGGGAGATTGCGTGCGGATTTGTCGTGGACTGTTGAGCAGCGCCGGTAGGTCTGGTCGGGATGTAGCTGCATTGGCTGTCAGCGGCATCGGTCCCGACCTGCTACCTGTGGATGAGCTTGGCCGCCCGCTGCGTCCGGGCATACTCTACGGCATCGACACGCGTGCCACCCAGGAGATAGAGTGGTTGCAGGAGAGGTTTGGTACAGATAAGTTGTACGAGCACTCGGGTATGCACCTAACCTCTCAGGCGGTGGGCCCCAAGCTGCTGTGGCTGCGCCGCAACGAGCCGGAAGTGTTTGCACGCACTCGCTACCTGATGAGCTGTAGCAGCTACCTGGTGTACAAGCTGACGGGAGAGTACGTGCTCGACTACCACACCGCCTCGCACTACAATCCCTTGTTCGACCCACGCAAGCTGGAGTGGTCAGGGGAGTTTGCTGAGCCTATCTGTGACCTGAGCCTGCTTCCTAGACTGGAGTGGGCCAACAGCGTAGTGGGCAAGGTGCACCGGCGCGCCGCCGAGGAGACCGGCCTCCTGGAGGGCACTCCCGTGACCGCCGGGACCATAGACGCGGTGGCCGAGGCGGTGAGCGTCGGCGTGGTGCATCCGGGCGACTTGATGTTGATGTATGGCACTACGCTGTTCTTCATCCTGGTGCAGGAGTCCTTCGTGCCCAACCCCAAGATGTGGGTGACGACCTATGCTTTCCCTGGTACCTATGCGCTCGCTGGGGGCATGTCCACCACTGGCGCCATCACTCGCTGGGCCCGTGACCAGCTCGCCAGGGAACTGGTGGAGCGAGAGGAGTCCGGTGGGGAGCGCGCTTACAGCGTCCTCAGCCGGGAAGCGGAGCAGTCGCCTCCCGGGGCTCGCGGCCTGCTTCTGCTGCCCTACTTCCAGGGGGAGCGCACCCCCATCCACGATCCACAGGCAAGGGGCGTGCTCGCTGGCTTGACCCTTGCCCACACCAGGGGAGATATCTACCGAGCCATAATGGAGGGCACGGCCTATGGAGTAAGGCATAACTTGGAGACTATGCGCCAGACCGGCGCTGAGCCGTCGCGACTGGTTGCTGTGGGTGGGGGCACCAAGAGCCCTCTGTGGCTGCAGGTGGTGAGCGACGTCACCGGGCTGCCCCAAGAGGTGCCCGAGTTGACGATAGGTGCTTCTTATGGCGATGCTTTCCTCGCGGGGATTGCGGTCGGCCTGGTGCCCACCCTGGACGCGTTGCGCTCGACCTGGGTGCGCGGCACCAGGGTGGTAACCCCAGATCTGGAGAAGGCCGCGATATACGAACGGGGGTATCAGCTCTACCTGCAGCTCTATGAGCGCACGAGAGATCTGGTGCACGCTTTGGGCAAGCTTGCAGAGGGTAAGTGATTACGCAGGTATCAATACATATTGAGGAGGAGACGGAATCTATGGGTGGTGTTAGGTTTGGGGTGATCGGATGCGGCACTATATCTAATCTGTCCTACCTGCCGGCCATCAAGGGGGAGTACGCGGGACATCCGATGGAGCTGGTGGCGGTGTGCGACGCCGTGGAGGAGAAGGCTGTGAGAGCCGCCAACAAGTTTGGTGCCCGCAGGCACTACACACGGTATGAGGATTTGTTGGCCGACCCCGAGGTGGACGCCGTGATAGTGGCGACCAATATCGCCACGCACGCCGAGGTAGGGCTGGCTGCGGTACGCGCCGGCAAGCACGTGCTGATGCAAAAGCCCATCGCCGAGACCCTGGACGAGGCAGACCAGATAATTCGAGAGGCACAGCAGCGCGGGGTGAAGCTGCAGGTGGAGCCCCCGCACATGCTCAATCCCTTCTGCGTCCGCTCGCGCGAGCTCATAGCCGCCGGGGCGCTGGGAAAGGTATGTCTGGTGCAGGCCAGCTCAGCGCACTCTGGGGCGGACGACAGGCCGTGGCTCTTCCAGAGGGCTGGTGGGGGAAGCGTGATGCTTGATCTGGCGGTGCATGCCCTGACTTGGCTCACTGGGCTCCTGGGGCCTGTGTCCCAGGTGACGGCGATGGCCACCACCTCCGTGCCGGAGCGCATCATCAACGGCGAGCCCATCAAGGTGGATATAGAGGACAACGTCACTATCCTGCTGCGCTTCCGCGATGGCTGCCTTGGAACCGTAGTGTCCAACTACGTAACGATCGCCAACAAGGCACCGACCATCAACATCTACGGCACCGATGGTACTATACATCTGGAATCTGGTACGTCTCCTTTTCTGCTGTTCTCGCGCAAGGGCAAGTACCTGGAGCACGATGGCTGGCTGGAGCCCACAGTGTACTCAGGTCACCTGGCGCGTCCTCTGACCGTGCAGCGTGCCACTCCCAGCGGCGAGCTGCCGCCGCACAACAGTATAGCTCACTTCGTCGAGTGTATCGTGGAAGACAAACAGCCTGTGCCGAGCGGGGAGTTCGCTCGTCACGTACTGGAGATCATGTTGGCTGCGATGGAGTCGGCTAGGAGCGGGCAGACGATCCAGCTGGAGACCGTGTTCACCCCCATCCGCGCGTGACTTTGCGAGCCGTTATGTGGGTTGCTATATTTGCCTGATACCTCTGACACTTAGGAGGGTAGATCGAGCATAATGAGCGATATCAACAGGCTAAGGTCCATACTTGAGAGGCTAGATGGGAAGGGCTACAAGGCCTATCAGGACATCAGAGGAGTGTACAGGGCAGGCCAGATAGAGCTCGCGATCGATCACGTCCAGGGTGATCCCTTTGCTTCGCCCTCCAGGGTTAGGCTGATAGCCCCTGAGAGTGCGCTGAACCTGCCGGAGCACTCCTCGGAGGTAAGGCGCGTGGCCCTGGAGAACTACCTGGCGAGGCGCGCCAGGGCCATTTTGCCCAGCCTGGGCACAAGGCGTACCGGTACTGGCAAGTCCGGGCAGATATTCATAGATGCCGGTGATCAAGAGGTAATGCCGCGCTCCGCCTGTCGCATATTCGGCGGTAGGGTGGAGCTTAGGCTCTCGGTGGGGCTGCCGGCTGCCGGTCGCACCATCCTTGGGCGAAGCGCGGCGGAGCTGCTGACCGAAGCTCTACCTCGCCTGGCGAGGGCCACTCTATGGATGTCAGACCTCTCGGAGGCCGAGCACTTCGTGGACGTCGTCGAGGATGCCCATGCACTGCGCGAGCAGCTGCGTCCCAAAGGCCTCGTGGCGTTCGTTGGTGACGACTCAATCTTGCCCCGCGAGAGCGGCGTCAGCCAGAGGCCTCTCAAGGGCAGGGTGGTGCCGTTCAGGTCGCCGCGGGAGCTTAGGGTCGAGCTGGATACCCCCAACTCGGGAAAGGTGGTAGGTATGGGTATCCCTGAGGGGGTAACGCTGATCGTGGGAGGAGGGTTCCATGGCAAATCCACGTTGCTGTCAGCGCTCGCCAGGGGCGTGTACGACCACGTGCCGGGCGATGGCAGGGAGCGCGTCGTCACCCGCGCCGACGCCGTCAAGATCAGGGCCGAGGACGGTAGGAGGATAGTAGGGGTTAACCTCTCACCATTCATCCACGACCTGCCCCTTGGTAGGTCTACGCAGTGCTTCACTACCGATGACGCCAGCGGGTCCACTTCCCAGGCCGCCAACATCCTGGAGGCTGTGGAGGTGGGGGCAGGGCTTCTCCTCATGGATGAGGACACCTGTGCCACCAACTTCATGGTGCGCGACCGCGCCATGAGGGAGCTAGTGCCTCAGGATGCTGAGCCGATCGTTCCCCTCATAGATCGCATAAGACAGCTATACGAGGAGGCCGGCATATCATCCATCCTAGTGGTGGGGGGAGCAGGTGACTACTTCGAGGTCGCCGACACGGTGATCTGGATGCACGAGTACCGACCCGAAGTAGTGACCTCCAAGGCCAAGGAGATAGCCTCCCGCTACGAGCAACACGTGGGTGTTCCCCCAGATGCATGGGTGCCTCCAACACCAAGGGTACCATTGCCCCAGAGCATCGATCCCACCCGGGGAGATAGGACCAAGGTCAAGGCACGCGGTACTGAGGAGGTGGGGTTTGGGTACGAGTCCATCGACCTGCGGCAAGTCGAACAGATAGTCGATCCTAGCCAGACGCGCTTCATCGGCGACGCGCTCGTGTACGCCCTCAAAGCCGGCATCATCGATGGCAGGCGCACGATCTCCGAAGCTCTGGACAGGCTCGAGGAACATATACGTGATCGCGGCATAGACGTGATATCTCCGTTCAGCGGCCATCCCGGAGACTACGCCCTGGCGCGCAGGTTCGAGATCGCTGCGGCCCTCAATAGGCTCAGATCCCTCGAGGTTGTACAGCAGCATGAAGACCAACGATCGTAGCTTGTAGATGTGTATTCAGGAGGCCATATAACTGCTATAATGACGGTACTTAGGTGGCTACCTGGGGTGTTCCGGCGCAAACAGCGCCGCAGGAGGTGTAGAAGATGGATGGCGATGCTTATACCCTGGCGATGTGGAGGGTGAGGCCCGGCTTAGAGGAAGAGTTCATCCGTGCATGGCGTGAGGACCTGTCGGAGTATTTCCTTAGCCTGCCCGGTGCCATAGGTGGAACCCTGCTACGCAGCGTAGAGGATCCGACTGTGTTCTACTCTTTTGGTCCTTGGCGAAGTTTGGAAGACGTTCGGGCTATGCGCGCCGATCCTAGAACTCCCGAGGTGTTGGGAAGAGTTCGTCAACTCTGTGTAGAGGCCACGCCAGGGGTGTACCAGCGCCTGCTGACCGTCAGCAATCCCCTTTGAGGGTTTGTCCCGGCAGGCAGGAGCAGTCCTCTCCGAGCTCTCCAGGTCGGTGCTCTCGCGATCCAGCCTACTTCCGGTTCACGAATCGTGATGGACGTAGAGGATTACCCCTTGTTGCCCCATTGTTCGGCACGCTGAATCGTTGAGTAGCTAACCTTCTTGCAGGGCACCTAGCTGCGTGCCCGCATTGGTGGGATGCCCAACACTTGTGCATATGGAGAGGCTTGGGGTGTTGTTCGCGATGGTACCTCGTGCCTACCTGCTCGTGATGTGGGAACGACCATCAACGTCCCTTGTCGTTTACTTTGGCTTGCTCGCTAGCAGCGAGAAGGTCAGCGGGATCTGCACCATGTCTTCCGGCAGCCGCCACCAGCCATCATCGCCTTGCACCATGAACGGGAAGCGTTGCCAGGCGCACACTGGGAACTCGTGCAGCCATTCCACCTGCAGGCCGGCACCCGTCAGCGAGGAGATGATCTCCCCAAGGCTGTGGCTCCATTCGTAAGCTCCCACCGACGTGATCCCCTCGCCGTCGGTGTATGTGGGGCCTGGCTCAAAGTACATAGGTTCCTGCCTTGGAAAGTAAGGGTACTCTACCCTGAGCGTCCTTGACTGCTCGTCCCCCTCAAAGATGGTGGCCAGGGGATGGTCCTCCACTATGTAGAACTTGCCTCCCTCTCGCAGGAAGTGAGCTATGATCTGTGCCCAGCGCTGTAGGTCTGGTAGCCAGCACAGCACTCCATAGGAGGTATACACTATGTCGAACTCTTCCTTGAGCACCTCCGGCAGGGAATAGATGTTGGCACAGATAAAACTGGCGGAGATGCCTAGCTCCTCGCTCAGCGAGCGGGCCAGATCTATCGCCTTGTCAGAGAGGTCGACTCCCGTGACACGTGCCCCGAGCCTTGCCCAGGCGAGGGTGTCCATGCCGAAGTGGCACTGCAGGTGCAGCAGCTTCTTGCCGGACACATCCCCCAGCTCCTCGAGCTCTATGGAGCGGAGCGGGATCTTGCCTGCCCTAAAGCCCTCTAGGTCGTACATCTGGGAGGCTGCGTGTATGGCCACTCTGTCATTCCAGTTCTGCCGATTGGTCTCGATGTATTTATCCAAAGGGATTTCTCCGGGTATTGTTGCGACGTTATTATAGCACCTGCATAGCTTATCTTAGACCAAGGATTTGGAGGCCACGAAGCACTAATACGCCAACCAAAAGCAGCGTGAGCAGGAAGAAGCATGCTCCTTCTCTAAGGCTGCCGGTGGGTATGATTCCTATCCCGAACCTAGGGCCGCCCGGAAGCAGTAGGGGTATCTTGCTTGGGGTGAGGGCATCCAGCAGCAGGTGGCTGAGGTAACCCACGGCGAACCCAGAGGTTATTAGGAAGGTGTTGGCATCGGGCAGCGCGGCGGCAAACAAAGCTAGCGCTACCACCGCCCCTCCTGCTATACCAAGGGAGTGGGGTAGGCTACGGTGTGATGGTCCACTGTTGATTACTCGGTCGAGATCCGGCACCTTGCAGCCTATGGCCGCCGTTGCCACGAAGGCCATAGTTCCCACTGGATCTAGCCCGAAGCTCAGGACAGTACTTGCCAGCAGAGCACCAACTAGATGCGTCTTGCCCGTCAACGTGACCTCCATCTTCTTTCCCCTACTAGTATAAGGATTGGTAAGTCACACGGGGCGCCTCCTCGCTATGTCGGGCTCCGGTGATGGCTTGGACAGCTGGAAGTTGGTACGGAAGCCCAGAAGCTGGGCTCTACGGGGCAACGAGTGCTCCCCCGGCTCGTGGCCAGCCGTGCCCATCCCACTCTAGCTTGCGTATCTGAAGCTTAGGCGCACCGTTTTCCTTGGCGTCATAGTAGTGGTGCACTAGGAGGTATTCCTTACCGGTAGCATACACGTCCTCTCCGCCTGGGCCTATGAATCGGCCGTAGCTATCCAGCAGCAGGCTGCCTCCGCCCTGAAGCATAGGTACTCCCTCCTTATCGAGGTACGGGCCCGTGATCTGCTGCGACCTACCGACCATGATCTTGTAGGTGCTGTCCACCCCTCGGCAGCAGAAGTCGAACGACACGAACAGGTAATAGTAGCCATCGTGGTAGGTTATGGCCGGGGCCTCTATGGGGCCTCCGCCGCGCGAGGCCAGGGAGTAGAGCTGCTTGTCCCGAGCTGATTGCTTGCCAGTTGCCGGGTCGATGCGGATCATCTTGATGCCATCCCAGAAGGAGCCGAAAGCAAGCCAATGGTTACCATCGGCGTCCACCACCAGCTCAGGGTCGATGGCGTTGTAGTTGTCTCCTGGGGTGGACTTGAACACCAGACCCTCGTCCACCCACTCGTAGTCTGGGCTAGAGGGGTCGAGTGTGACGTTGGTGGCAAGCCCTATGACCGAGTGGTTGGTGCCGAAGGTCGAGCCTGCGTAGTAGAGGTGGTATCTTCCATCCCAGAATGAGATATCGGGAGCCCACAGGTTCGGGATGTCACCGACCTCGGCCCTCACCCAATCTGGTATACGATCGAACACAGTGCCTACGAGCTCCCACATGCCTATCTGCCCGTTGGATCTCCTGATCATGATCGTGCCATCGTTGACGGGTTCGTAGCCCGTCGAGAAGACGTACAGCTTGCCATCTTCCTCTATCAACGAAGGGTCGTGCACGTAGATATCCCTCTGCCCTCTAGGGGAGGTGGCGGTGGCGACAGAGGATGTGGGCCCAGCACAGCTGGCCAATCCCACGATGGTTCCGGCCCCCAAGAGAGCTCGCAACAACTGCCTCCTGTTCAACCTCGAACTCATCTTCACCTCCTTCCCCTGTACCTGTAACGTCCTCTAGATCCATACAGCGCTGATGCCTCTGGACGCATGTGCACCTGGTGAGGAGCCACTTATGAGTAGTGCCTCCAAACCTGTCTCCTTGCGGTACCGTTCGGCTATCTCTATCACTGCATCCTCGGCATCGGGAGTACCTAGGATCGCGACCGTGCCGCCGCTGCCACCGCCTGTGATCTTGGCGCCATATAGACCTGCTGATGGTCCGGCACTGCGCACCATCTCTACTATCAAGTCGGTGCCCTCCGAGCCCAGCCCACATGCGCTGTAGCTGGCATGGGATTGGTACATCAGCTCTCCCAGCAGCGCCAAACCCTCAGCGTCAACATCTCCCCCCAAGATTGCCCTGAACAGCCTTACCCTGTGGTGCTCGTGTATAGGATGGGCTGTGGGTTGCCTGACGGCGTATGTGCGTTCGGGATCAACCTTAGTTACTCTATCGGTGATGCCTGTGTACCTCTCGAGGAAATCTTGTCCGCTGATCTCTAGAGGCACTCGGGACTCGTAGCGTGATGCCCACACGGAGGGTGGCACGTTGGCCAAGTACCCGTGCCAGAGGTCGTCCAGCACGTCGACCTGGCCAGGTCCTGCGGGCGTCCACCTTAGGCCCTCGAGCTCTGTGATCATCCTGTAACCCATGAAAGCCCCTACCCGCACGGAGGTGTAGTCCGAGCCCGAGACAGCGTGCCTGATACCGGAGTCCATACCCCAGACGCGGATGTTTGCTGGCAGGGTTACGTTGCCCATGAGCTCAGCTGGTTGGCACAGCAGCGCCAACAACTTGTCTTGCTGACCGCACGCCGCCGTCATCTGGTCCATAACGCCGCAGGGTGCCCCGACTACCAGGTTCTCTACCTGCTGGCAAAGGATTGCCATCTCCCTGGGGTCAAGCTCGAGCTCCAGAGCGTTGCATATGGCCTGCATCGCAGCCACTTCGATCGCCGCAGAGGAGCTGACACCCTTACCGGCGGGCACCTCGGAGTAGAGCAACAAGCGCATCCCCGTAGGGAGGTCCACTCCCACTTCGCTGTGCAGAACCGTAGCGGCACCCGCCACGTAGGCGGCCCAGCTTGCCTGGGGTGTAGCTGCAAACAGCTGTCGAACTTGGTTGTAATCGGCTTGTAGATCGCTCATCCTGACCGCGATCTCCGCGTTGGCGCCCTCCAGTTGATCGGCGTTCAGGCTGCGGACGGTGAACGTGTCGGAGTCCTCGGGCTGTACAGCTGCAAAGGCCGCCATCTCCAGAGGGAGCTCCAGCACGAGGGAGCCTGAGTAGTCGGCTATGCCGCCCATAAGGTCCAGCCGTCCAGGAGCCCTTCCTAGGTGGAGCGGTGTTTGGAGTGAGAAGAAGTCCGAGCAGTCGTTGATAACGTCTAAGAACCTAGCCATACCCGGCAGGTTTGCTGCCTCCTTGGGCTCAATCTGCCACATACCGTCTCCTTTCATTAATATTCCTTATGTAGCAGGCCATGTTGGGTCAGCAGTTCGTGGAGCGTTGGCCACACCTGCTGCCGGATATTGTCGTTGGCATATCCTATCCAGGATACGTTGGAGGTCACGTCCAACGAGGCTGCTATCTGCCGCCCGTGTTCATCCGTGACTATCACCCCGGCCTCGCGGGCTATCAGCTCTGTGCACAGATCGTAGGGATGGCAGCACAGCCCCGGGGACACCAGCGAGCGCAGGTCAGCCACCCAGCGATCGTGCCCCATCACGAGCTCGTAGAGCTGCCCGCCGGTGGAGACGTTCTGGTCCTCGAACGTCTGCGCCTTCCCTGGAGGTATGGGCCCGAGCACGCGCTCTACTAGCTCGTCCTCGATCGTCGCCAGCACTCCCCTACCTCCTGGGAAGAAGCGAGCTATCTGGCCATAGCCTCCCTCTATCGAAGCAGCCCTTGATGGGGCTGGGTGCAGGGGGGCAGATTCCCGCGTCAGCCGGTTGAGCCTCTCGCCATGGGCGCCCTGCCCACGCACGGCCCACAGAGAGTCTGAGAGGTGCTGCTTGATGAGCGGGATCTCGGTCTGCACTGCTACCTCTATATCCCTCATGGAGGTGGATTCCCCCTTGTTGGGAGCCACGCCAGTGAGTATCCACGCGGCCCTCTTCTGGTACATCAGCCCACGCGTGCCATCTATGGGGTCCACTATAACTCGCAGCACACATTCTTCTTCGCTAGTTCCTATGGGCAGCACCGTGCGCCCACCCTCTCCGACTCCCTCAGCTATGAGCACCAGGGGGAACTCCGTGGCCAGCTGCGCGAACTCCCGCAGTAGAACCTCTTCGGAAACCTTGTCGATGCGGAAGATGGTATCCCCTTCGGTTTCCTCAGCCACTTGCTGCAGCTCCTCGAGGTCGGATCGTTCGCACTCGGCCAATACCTCGTCTCGAATGTGCGAGTGGATCTCCTTGATTGCCCCCAGTATGCGCTCGTGATGGCCTATCATGTCTGGCTCCTGTGCTTGTAGTGCACCGTCGGTAGCGCTTTGAGCTCTGCCGCCTTCTGCTCCGGCGAGGTGTCGCTGAGGAAGTTACCGCCCCCTATCTCGGGCCCTGCCAGGAACTTCTGGAGGTTGGGCGTACGCAGGGGGGGATGGAAAGCTATGAAGAAGTGGAAGGTGCTGTAGTCTCCACCGTCGGTGGGAGCTTGATGCAGCGGCATGACGTAGGGAAACGGTAGCTGCCATAGATTATCATAGCGCACGGTAACGTCCTTCAGCGCCCGGGCAAGCGACTCTACCTCAGCATCGCGTAGCTGGTGAATGTGGGGTACCGTGCGCTTGGGAGCTACGTACACCTCGTAGGCATAACGGGCGAAGTAAGGCACGAAAGCTATGACGTGTTCGTCCTCATATAGAACTCGTCTACCATCCTGTTGTTCGGCGCGAATGATGTCCTGGAAGAGCACTCTGCCGGTCTCGTTGTAGTGTTTGATGGAGGCCTCGAGCTCCACCTCGATCGTGCGGAACACAAAGCTGGAGCCGTATACTTGGCCGTGCGGATGGGGGTTGGAGACGCCTACGAGCTCTCCCTTGTTCTCGAAGCACAGCACGTGCTTGATCTCCGGGTAGTTGCCGAGGTCGCATGTCTGCTGCTGCCAGACGCGCACCACTTCCTGTATCTGATCGATGGTCATCTCGGCCATGGTGAGGTTGTGCAGCGGGCTGTAGCAGATAACTCGTGCCTTGCCGAGTGCGGGCTGGGCCTTGTAGGGCGGAGGAGGCTGCTCGATCTCTCTGGGCGCCTCCATGCTGAATCCCGGATGATCGTTGTCGAAGACGAAGGTGGTCTTGTAGTCTGGATTGCGTGCGCCGCTCGAGCGCGTGTTGCCGGGGCACAGATAGCAGTCCGGCAGGTAGGCTGGTGTAGGTACATCGGCCACGAGCGCCTGTGCCCCCACCCAGGGACGGGACTGCCTATGGGCAGCTATCACTACCCACTCTTGGCGCAGTGGATGCCATCTCTCTTCCCACAAACCAGCCATACCTAATCCTCCTTATAGCCAGATGGATGGCTCTTGTGCCACTCCCATGCGGAGCGGATGATGCTCTCCAGGTCAGCGTACTTGGGCTGCCAACCCAGCTCGGAGCGTATCTTCTCGGAGGAGGCCACGAGCACCGCTGGATCCCCCGGCCTTCTGGGCCCTATCTGGGTGGGGATGGGGTGCCCGGTGACCTTGCGGGCGGTCTCCACCACCTGTAGGTTGCTGAAGCCTTGGCCGTTGCCCAGGTTGTACGTCCTGCTGCCCTCCTCCAGGGCGTCGAGCGTCAGCAAGTGCGCCTGGGCCAGGTCGTACACGTGGACGTAATCTCGGATGCAGGTGCCGTCTGGGGTGGGGTAGTCGCCCCCGTAGATCGTGAAGCTGTCGCGCTTGCCGAGCGCCACGCTGAGCACAAGGGGGATGATGTGGGTCTCGGGATCGTGGTGCTCGCCCCGCCGCTCGGTGGCGCCCGCGGCGTTGAAGTATCTCAACGCACCGTACCTCAGGTCATAGATCCTCTCGTACCAGCGCAGGATGCGCTCCAGCATCAGCTTGGACTCCCCGTAGGGGGATCCCGGGTCCAG
>JBHORE010000054.1:0-6577 GCA_042408415.1 Thermobaculum sp. | reverse complement strand
CTTTGGCCCCTCGGGTGAGGGGCACGTGCGCATGTGCTACGCTACATCCATGGAGCAGATAGAAGAGGCTCTGGAGAGGATCAACAGATTCGTGCACAGGCTATAGCCTTTCCTCCTCTCCCAAAGATCTATCAGGAGGTGTTTCTTTATGGCTGAGGCTCAGTTCCCCAGAACCCTGCTTTTGGCTACCGATGGACTACAGGACTCCGCCCTAGCCCTCGATGCTGCCGTGGATCTGGCGTCCAGGGCCGGTGCCGATCTGCACGTGGTGCATGTGTGGCAGGCACCGCCACCTTTTGCTCCAGTCGGCATGGTGCCCGTGGTGGTGGAAGATCAATCCTCAGAGGTTGAGAGTGCCGCCAGAAACCTGCTGGAGAAAGAGGTAGAGAAGGTCCGATCCAGGGGTGTCACAAACGTCCACCCCCACCTGCTGTCAGGGCGTCCCGCTGAAGAAATACTGTCGGTTGCCAGGCAGATAGAGGCCGACCTGATAATCATCGGCAGCAGGGGTAAATCCGGCCTTGAGCGACTCATGATGGGCAGCACCTCTGAAGAGGTCGTCCACCATGCCCACGTACCGGTGCTCGTGCTTAGAGGCGCAGCAGACATCTGGCCACCTCGCAAGGTAATTGTGGGCGACGATTTCTCGGAAGAAGCTGAGCAAGCTGCTGAGATCGCCACATCCATCGCAAAGCTACTGGGTTGCGGCCTGGAACTTATCACCGCCTATCCTACGCCTGTACACCCCAGAAGACATCCTGAGGTACTCTCGGAGCTGTTGCAGTCCCTGCAGGAAAGCTCCTCCCAGCGAGCCGAGAACCTGAAGGGCAAGTTTCAGGTCGAGGTCAAGCCTGTAGTGGAAGCTGGAGATCCCGCAGAGGTCCTGCTTCGCCACTCCGACCGAGATGGAGAGCCGACTCTAGTGGTAGTGGGAGCACGTGGATTGGGGGCTGTGCAGCGCATGCTGCTCGGGAGCGTATCCACAAAGATCCTCAGGACCTCGCGAAATCCTGTGCTAGTGTGTCCACGTCCCAGATAGCCCGGTTACCGACAGCCAGAAAGGCGAACGCCGTCTGTAATATCTCCTGTACCTCTTAGCTTTGGTAATGCTATCATTTGACTTTATAATCAAACAATAACAGAACTCGTCTTTATCAGAAGGAGTCCAAGAGATGGCGGCTGTGATCGCTGCTTGCAGGTTGGTGCTTCATCTGCCTGAGAGCCAATCGCTAAAAGATAAGCGCCAAGTGCTGAGGTCTCTGCAGAGCCGGCTCGCCGATGCATATAGCGTATCCGTTGCCGAGACCGGCTCGCAGGACAAATGGCAGTCTGCTGAGCTCCTAGTGGCCTTTGCTTCCAGCGACTCACGCCACGCAGATGAGGTGCTGGCCAAGGTAATAGCGTTCGTTGAGAGCTATCACCTGCCCGTCGAGCTGCTTGATGCCGAAACCGAGCTTATTCATGCTTTCTAGAGGTCGTGTGATCACCGGTCTGGAAGAAACTTTTACGTCCTTTGAGAGTTATTTTATCTAGATACCAAAGAGGTGAAGCTTGAAGCATCTATTGATCAGGTTTGCCCTTGTACTAGCTTCCATTTTTTCTCTAACGCTCCATTACGTGGGCTCTGCCTCCGCACAGAGTAACGTATCAGTAGAGGTGAGTCCCGCCTTCGACGGCTCTTATTCCAGCCTCTGGGGTGTTGCACCAGTTCGCGTAAAGGTTTCGAACCAGGGACAGAGCTTCATCGGCAGATTGGATCTAGTTGTCTCCCAATCTGCTGGGAGCCTGGTTTACACCACCCAGGTGGATCTCCCCCAGGGCAGCTCCAAAGAGGTAGTGTTTTACCCCTCGATGATGGGGACATCGGTGACCTTGAGGGCAAGGGTGCTCAATGGCACTCAAACCTTAGCTGAAGCTTCTGCTCAAGCCAGCTCTCTAGGCTCTTCTCAGTATCTGGTAGGGGTCATCGTCCCCTCTGCTGACTCCTATCTCCGGCTTGAGAACAAGCAGCTTGGCGATATCAATACCGTGCAGATAGATCCCAGGGACCTCCCAGACAGAGCGCTGGCTCTGGGGAGCCTGGATGCCCTTGTGCTAGATGGAAGCACAGCTGTCGACCTCTCCCCACAGCAGGTTGAGGCTCTCAAGTCCTGGGTCAACTCCGGCGGTACCTTGCTGCTTGTAGGAGAGCTGAGAGCGCTGAGCGATATTATGCCCGTCAAGCTGAAAGGAGAATCAACCAGTGCTGATGTTGCGGATCTTGCAAGCTTGTCGCGCACCAACACCTCCCCAGGTAGAGCGCAGGTGCAGACTGCTGATCTTGTGAGCGGGGCACATGTGGTCGCTGGGTCCGCGTCCATACCCCTGGTGGCTGAGAAGGCCTTTGGGGAAGGCAAGGTTATATGGCTAGCATGGAATCCCACCGAAGAACCATTCAGCACGTGGCAAGGTACGCCTAGGATACTTGCCAGGTTGCTGGCTTCCTCCCCGCACAAGGCTAATGACGTGCTGTTCCTCTCTTCCTGGGAAGTCAATCAGTTCGTGCAGAATATCCCCGGCTTAGGATTGCCATCTACGTGGATCCTGATAGGTTTCTTGGGGGTCTACGTGGTGTTGATAGGCCCCGTACTTTACTTCCTGCTTAAACGCACCGACAGGAGGGAACTGGCCTGGGTGCTGATCCCCGCGATCTCCCTCGTCTTCTCCGGGGTGGCCTACGCAGGTGGGTCTGCCACCCGAGGCCGTGCAACTACCGTAAAGTCCCTGGAGGTCGTGCAGGTAGATGCTGGTTCAAAGTACGAGCAGGTAATGCTCAACTTCGGCATCTTCAGCCCTGTCAGGAAGAGTTACAACATAGCCTTGGACCCTAGCCTGCTGCCTATGTGGCAAGTTGCGGGCGCAAGCAGTCTGGGTGCTCCAGATAATACCATATCCACCCGTGGGTACAACGTGGCGCTTGACCAGGAATCCTACGTCGTGAGCGATGCCTTCGTGGATGTGTATAGCTTCAAGTCATGGGCCGCCGCAGGCGCCCGTGTGGCCGACAGGCCCATGGTCGAGACAGATCTGCGTTTCAATGCCGGGACCATGAGCGGCGAGATCTCCAATCACAGCCAGTATCCCATAGAGGAAGCTTTCGTGTTCCACAACGGTCGGTGGTTTAGAGTGGGGGAGATAGATAAACAGTCTGTCAGGCGCGTGAGCAACGTTGACTCCTCTACAGTTATATGGGAAAACACTTCTCCAAATGCTACTAACGACTTTCAGAGAACTACGATCACTGAGTCTGTTGTATCCCCACCCAGCCCAGCTCCTACCGATAGCTCCGTGCATCCTTTGGTTCCTGCCACTGGCACCTTACTGATCGGATGGCAGAAAGATGTCCCAGCCCTGGTTCGTCTCAAGAACCAAGATGCTAAAGTTTACACCGATAGGTTGATCGTGGTCAGGATACCCTCCGACCAATCTTCCCAGTCTACCCCTGGTGCCTCCAGTCGAGGCGATGATAACCTCCTCAGTCGCATGGGAGGGCGGACCAATGGCTGAAGCTATCGTGCAGACAAGAGGATTGACCAAGATCTATGGGCAGCTGAGAGCGCTTGATAACCTGGATCTTGAGATCGAGCAGGGCAGCATATACGGGTTCATAGGCCCCAACGGCGCGGGCAAGACCACTTGCATGCGTATACTCTGTACACTCCTTGAACCAACCTCTGGCGAAGCCTGGATCAATGGCCTCTCAGTGCGTGATGTGCCCGAGAAGATAAGAATGCACATAGGCTACATGCCAGACTTCTTCGGCGTCTATGGAGACATGAAGGTCTGGGAGTACATGGACTTCTTCGCGCGGTGCTACAAGATACCTCAGGACCGCATAGGCATGCTCACTGATGAGCTGCTGGAGCTGGTCAACCTGCAGGATAAGAAGGACGACTATGTCGAGTCCCTGTCTCGGGGGATGAAGCAGCGGCTCTGTCTGGCTCGTACCCTCATTCATGATCCGGACCTGTTGGTGTTGGATGAACCTGCTTCCGGACTGGACCCAAGGGCGCGCATCGAGATGCGAGAGCTGCTGAAGGAGCTACGCTCTATGGGCAAGACCATCATGCTGTCCTCGCATATCCTGACAGAGCTGGCCGACGTATGCACCCATATCGGTATCATAGAGAAAGGCAGACTGCTCGCCTCTGGGCGGGTCGATGAGATGATCTACAGGCTGCAGCTGCAGAGGCGTATCAGGCTAGTTTTGACCGGTGGATCCTCCCGTGCCCTCGAAGTGTTGAGCTCGACAGATGAGGTCAACGATGTTCAGATCATGGAGCCTGCTCCACAGACCGATGAGGATCCGGCCACCATATCTTTTGGGTTGACGTCACCTTCTAATAACTACTCGCCTCTCATAGCTAGGCTTATCGAGGCGGGTGCTCAGATAAGGGAGTTTGTGGAAGAACGAGGCGACCTGGAGGATGTCTTCATGCAGGTTACCAAAGGGGAGGTGCAGTAGAGGTGGAAGCTATAGTGACTAAGGAGCTCCGCAGCAGGATGAGGGGAGCCAGGGCTTTTGTTGTTATAACGATATTCCTTGCCCTTCTGTCATGCTTTGTGGTTGCTCTATACGGCTTTACCAAGATAACCACCAGTAGTGTTGGAGGTCCTCCACCTCCTCTAGGTCGGATAATGTTCTATACGCTGACCGGCATAGAGCTCCTGCTGATAGCTCCCTTGGCGCCCGCCTTCAGCGCCAGTGCCATTGCCGGCGAGAGGGAGCGCCAGACATTCGACCTGATGGTGATAACTCCGGTAACTCCGACCAACATCGTGTTGGGGAAGGTGCTAGCCAACCTGGCATATATAGCATTGCTTATAGTTGTGGCTCTTCCCATACAGGTGCTGTCGATAGCGCTAGGTGGGCTAACGCCCACAGAGGTCATGGTTGGCCTATGGATACTCCTCCTTGCAGCGGTGTTTTATGGCTGCGTCAGCGTCTTCTTTTCATCTTTCCTGCGCAGCACTACACTGGCCAGCGTCTTCAGCTACCTTGTAGTAGCGCTCAACCTCATAGGAGCCATATTTATCGTGCTCATCCTAGGGATCATAGGCTTTGATAACACCCTCGCGGCGATGCTTGGCCCTACTTCCGAGGCTCCCTCAAAGTTTTTGTTATATGTGTCGGATCTGCTCATAGCCTTTAGCCCAGTGCTAACTGCGATAGTCTCGGAGACAGCTCTGGTTGCCAACGGCGATCTGTTTCTGATACACCTGGACTTGGCTAACCCGAATACACAGGGAAGATTTACGTTGTCTCTACCAAGTCCCTGGATAATATACAGCGTCATATACATAGCGCTGTCCTTGGTGTGCGTGTGGCTAAGCATCAGGAACGTGAGACCTGTGGCTGCAAGGAACCCAAGAAACCCTTCTCGCCCCGAGAGATATACTCTTACAGAAAACATGGAAGATGTGCCATTGACTCAGGGTGATCAAAGGGGTGCTGCGGAAAGGAAATTTGATGCCAGCTGATCAACTTTGGATAATCAAGAGGGCGACCAACAGGCTGGTGCTCCGCGTGAGAACTGCCCGTGCAGTGTATGCAGGCGTCTGGGGGCTGGCCTCCGGACTCGCCTTGTCTGGCATGATCGGGCTAGCAGGTAGGTTGTGGCCGCTACTGGACGGTGGCCAATTGTGGCTTACAGCCATTTCTCTCCCCCTGGCAGCTGGCATCCTGGCGTTTGTGGGAGCTTTCATATGGCCGGTAGATAGGATAAGGGTCCTCACTGCAGCGGAGATGAAGCTTGGCCTGAGGTCCAGGTTGAGCTCTGCACTCGCTTTTGAGGGCTCGCAGGGAGTCCTGATCGACAGGCTGATGTCGGATGCTGCACGTATCAGCCGAGATATCGCCTGGTCTGCTGCAGTCAGGTTTAGATTTTCAAAAATAGCGGCTGGAATGTGTGTTGTAGCCGTCCTCCTCCTGATCTTGAACGGTGTGGTCCCTAACCCTCAGTTTGACGTATTGCGCGACAAGAGACAGCTTGCTATAAACCAGCGCGAGCAAGCACAGCGCATAAGGGATTCTGCAGAGCATCTCAATAAGCTGGGCTCTACCGATCCTGAGGTTAGGAAGATCCTGCAGGAGCTGGATGCCTTGCAGCAGTCTCTTGAGAGAGGCAATCTCACCAGGGAAGAGGCCGTGTCCAGAGTAGCTGAGTCGGAAGCGAAGATTCAGCAATTGAATATCGACGGTCCGGCTCGTAGCCGAGCTGCCTTGGATAGGGCCGCTTCGGCTCTTGGAGCTTCTGCCCTCACCAGCGATCTGGCACAGGCTATCAGGGATCGTGACGCGTCCAGGGTGAAAGCAGAGCTGAAGTCCCTCGATCAGAAGCTACGGGACGGTACCCCTCAGGAGAAGCAGCAGATCAAGCAGGCACTGCAGAGAGCCGCTTCCGAGACCTCTGGCTTGTCATCTGAACTGTCTAACGCCCTCAGACAATCAGCTATGAACGGCAATCTATCGGGTTCGCTAGAGCAGCAGATCGAAGCTGGGATATCCAGAGCTTCGACAGCTGATGCCGTCGAACGA
>JBHORE010000045.1:0-22824 GCA_042408415.1 Thermobaculum sp. | reverse complement strand
AAAGATTAGACAAGTGGCAGATGAGTATCCAGAAAGGGTCATCATTGGCGAGATTTACTTGCCGGTCGAGCGTTTGGTGAAATACTACGGAGAGCACGGCGATGGTGCCCACATGCCGTTCAACTTCCAGCTTATTCTCCTTCCTTGGAATGCAGATGAGATCTCCCACGCAATAGATGCCTATGAGAAAGCTTTACCGGAAAACGCTTGGCCTAACTGGGTGCTAGGCAACCATGACAACCATCGAATTGCCAGTCGAGTTGGCAGAGATCAAGCCAGGGTGGCTGCAATGCTGCTTCTTACACTTAGAGGCACTCCCACCATGTACTATGGTGATGAGATAGGAATGAAAGATGTTCCCATCCCACCAGACATGGTTCAAGATCCTCCAGCAAAGAGATTCCCGGGACTTGGACTTGGCCGAGATCCCGAGAGAACGCCGATGCAATGGGACAGTGGCCCCAATGCGGGGTTCACAACCGGTACCCCATGGTTGCCTATTGCCGACGACTACAAAGAATATAACGTAGAGGTAGAGAGAAACGATCCTAAATCGTTCCTATCGCTATATCGAGCACTTATAGGGCTAAGAAGATCTGATCCTGCATTACATGTTGGAAGTTACAAATCTCTACCTCGCAATGGCGATCTGATAGCATACGAGCGAGCATATGGTCAACAGCGCTTTATTGTATTACTTAACCTAGGGAATCAACCACAGACATACACAGAGCTGGGTGACATACCCTGCCAAGTGGTGCTATCAACGCACATGGACAGGCATGGAGAGAAAGTTAGCAGAGAAGTCAATTTAAGGGCTAATGAAGGAGTGATATTGCAGGTTGAGCAATAATCGATCAGATACAAAAGTAGTGCTGTTTGACCTCGACGATACTCTATTTGATCATAGGGGCACTACTCTAAGAACACTTGAAGTGCTAAGGAAAAAGCATAAGGAACTACGGACCAGGACCCTCCAGGAGCTTGAGGCCAGATACTCCGAGCTCCTGGAGGAGATTTGGATAGATGTGCTTCGCGGCAAAATGTCCGTGGAAGAGTCACGTATAATTCGTTTCCAACTACTCGTAGAGTGGTGCGGAAACAAAATAGATAGAGAAGAAGCTGAACAATTCGCAACAGAATACCGACAACTCTATCTAGATCTGAGAACTCCGGTGGAAGGAGCTTCTGAACTTCTATCCCATCTACGTCAGAGTGTCAGGATTGGGATAGTAACGAACAACTTCGTTCAGGAGCAGCGTGACAAGCTTCTGTGCTGTGGGCTCAATCATCTCGTAGACTTCATGGTGACTTCGGAGGAAGTTGGGGTTCCGAAGCCTGAACCTGATATATTCCATGCAGCACTTGAGGTGGCCGGCTGCAAAGCACACCAGGTTGTTATGGTGGGAGACATATGGGAAACGGATATCATCGGTGCTACAAGAGTAGGTATAAGAGGGGTCTGGTTCAATAGGCTTGGGCTTTCCTGTCCAGATACATCTTTGGCTGCGGAGATAAGATCTCTGATCCCAGCAAGAGAGATAGCAGATACGATTCTCTCTGCTCCAATACCTCATAATACGGATGCCATCAGAAGTCATAGATAAGGATTATTACAGGCTATGGACAGTCCCACCTATAAGTAAGAAGGTTATCGTATTACTCAATGTGTGGACCAGCAAAGTACCGGCTATTGTTTTGTGGCGCAGCACCTGCCATCCAAAAATAAGTCCCCAACTCAGCACTATTACAAGCATCCACCACCTACCCTCTAAGAGGTATCTCAGGTGTCCACCAGCAAAAAGGAAAGCCTGTAGTACTATTGCCCAGCTACTATCAATACCAATCTCACAGAGATAACCTAATAGAAAGCCTCTAAACAGAACTTCTTCTATAAGCGCAGCCATAAAGAAGCTATTTAATAACACAATTGGTACTGCCGTCAGAGGCAAAAAAGATACGCCTCTTAGCAATAAGTAGGCTTCACCTACTCCTTCGGCTAGAGCTAGCAGCAAGAGTAAGCATCCCTCGACTAAGGCTCCCTGTAAGTCTCCTGACTGCAAGAAGAAATTTTTCAATCTATCCCTAGTAGTGAAAACCATAACTGGCAATATGGAGTAAGAAGACACTAGATAGACCCCAAATGCCAAATCCTGATTTAGCGGTGCTATCAACTGTCTCAACACTAACCTGATAAGGAGAGCCAAGACCAATAAGAAAGTAAAAGACCTCATCAATCAACAATCTTCTCCCAACGCCGTTTATGGAGAGTATAGTTGTATCCTCTAGCCCCAGGCAACGTCTCTTGTTGAAATCCGTCAGCTAGGTTACCATTTATGCGTCCTTTGTTTCGTGTTACTGCAACTAAATGGAGACAAAAAATGCATAGAAGACAATTTATTAAGCTGTCTATAGCCACCGCCTCACTCGCTCTCACATCCTGGGGCAAAGCTTCAGCGAGCTCGAGTATGCAGAGTTCACTCAATAGAGCCTATAGCTTTATTGATTCAATGATGGATCTCTACACTCGTGGTGACCAGCTCAGGCTTATACAAAGCTATAAAGGAGGATACCTAGGTAGCATAGGTTTTGACCCGGCTTTCACCTACGATAATGCATTAGCCATAATTGCCTATCTATCAAGAGGGCTCAGCAGAGATAAGAGACGAGCAACCATCTTAGGGGATTCTCTGCTGTACGTGCAAGAACACGACCCTGCCGGAGATGGCAGGATACGTGATGCTTATGAACCATCACAACTACTTCTGGAGGACGGTACACCTAACATTGCTTATCGTTGGGGGCAAGGTGGTAGCACTACAGGTAATCAGGCCTGGACTGGGTTAGCCTTCTTATGGCTGTACTTAACTACTAAACACAACAGGTTCCTTCAAGGTGCTGAGCGTATTGGAATATGGATACTAGAGAATACCTATGACACAAGAGGCGCAGGTGGATATATGGGTGGTATTGATGCAGCCAATAACATACTTACATGGAAATCTACGGAGCACAATATAGATGCATACTCATTCTTCAGGTCACTATATAACATATCAGGCAATATCAACTGGAAAAATGCTGCAGATCATGCCTATAACTTCATCATATCCATGTGGAATGCGGAAGGTGGCTTTTTCTGGACTGGCACCGGGACCGATGGTACCACCGCTAATACTTACCCCATACCTGAGGATGTGCAAACGTGGAGCTATCTAGCTATCCAAGACCATCAATTCCAACGATCCATAGATTGGGCAGTAGAAAACCTAGCAGCTCAGGATTCGATATTTCGCGGCGTGAGCTTTAGCAACGCAGATACCAGTAAAGTGTGGTTCGAAGGTACAGCTCACTTGGCATTAGCGCTCAATCGTCGTGGAGCTGCACAGGACCTGGAGCAATCAGAATTACTAATCCAATACATACTACTAGCACAAGAAAAAGCTATGAACACTGATGGCAAAGGCATAGTAGCAGCCAGTAGCGACGGGCTCCAGACAGGATTTGGCTATAGTTACTACGCATCCTTACATGTTGGTGCCACATCTTGGTACTGCATCGCAGCCAACCACTCTAATCCATTCCAACCATAAACCATAAGTGAAAAACCCTAGGTGCAGGTGATCACCTGCACCTAGGAGGAGCACAAAGACAATAGCCATGATTATTCGTTCCCATAATGTTTACCCTGAGGTCGACCTGAACGCTCAGTAAGTTCATCCTTCAAAGCAAAATATGCTGGTTTCGGCTGATAATTCTCATCAAATATAGTGGCCGCACCTTGTCCTTGGAAGAATCCGGGTACCCATGAGTGAGCATCGGTGAATCCCCACACTGTGAAAGATACGCATCGTCGTACATTCAGACAAGCATCCATAAGTCGATGGTAATACTCAGCCTGTGTAGCAAGTTTCTCTTGGGTAACAGGTAGAATCATGCGCACATCCACCTCAGACAGAGCCACATCCAATCCCAGATCAGCAAATCTCTGCATATTCTGTTGAATATCCCCAGGGAATCCATACTGTATGCCGAGATGTCCTTGGAATCCCACGCCATCGATAGGCACACCCGCTTCCTTGAGACTCTTCACCAGCTCGTACATTCCATTGCTTTTAGGCCCGATCCACTCAATGTTGTAGTCATTGATGTAGAGTTTTGCATGTGGATCAGCCTCGTGCGCCCATTGGAAAGCTTTGGCTATATAATCCGGACCAATAGCCCTAAGCCATATGCTATCCCTTAGGGTACCATCTTCATTCAGGGGCTCGTTCACTACGTCCCAAGAATACACCTTGCCCTTGAAATGACTCACAACATCATAGATGTGCTGTCGCAGTATCTCCTCCAGCTCCTGGTTGGTAAAGTTACCATTTGTCAACCAGCTGGGCAGTTGGTTATGCCAGACGAGTGTGTGCTCTCTCACTATCTGACCATGCCGCCGTGCAAAATCTACAAGTTGATCCGCAGGCTCAAAATTCAGCTGGCCACGTACGGGCTCAATGGTATCCCATTTCATGACATTTTCTGGGGTAACACTATTGAATTCTCTGACCACCACCAGCTGATATTGTTCTTCATTAGAAAGAGCATTTACATCTACCGCTGTTCCAATACTAAGATGAGTTCTTGCTGCATAGTCTCGAAGACCCAATAGCTTTGCTCTCCTTCAATATCTTTCCGTAAATCAACGCCTTTATCATTAATGCTGTTCATAAGATCCCCTGCTTGTATGCTGAACGAAGTATATAGGCTATACTCGCACCCACTGTAGTCTAAACCTTTTGAGATTCACTAAGTCTTTAATTGCCACAATGAGACAAAACAGAAGGATTGGTAATTTCAAATATAATTTGATCTATATATCTACAAATACAGTCATTGCAATAGTTTATTTGGGCTACCAAAATAGCTGGCAAAGTACATTCCTTCAGCACCCACATAAATCTTCCCACTCGAACCATTGACAAGCCATATCAAATGGATAAAGCCTAATCTATGTGTACCTGAACGTATATTCGTTGCAGTGGAGGCAGGAGCGCTAGTTTGCACACTCGATGGTGGCCTTAAACGGCAAGACAGAAGACTAGACTCACTCTAATTCATACAATCTAGCCATACATCATTTAGCACTTAACAGGCTATACTCAGCTGCAGGAGATGGAATATCGCTACTTAGTAGGGAATGCAACGAAAGCAGAGATGTTAGCAATAGAGATCAAATGATGGACTACAACACCGTTACCTGTAGGGTCTGGCTGTAGACTCTGTAGATCCAGATGCTATCTTAGTTTCCAGTGCAAGTACTTATAGTGAGGGGCACAGCTTGCAATCAGCAAGATCTTTTATATACAGACGAGAGGCAATTCGCATTGGCAAATGATTACACAAGGTCTACCAAGCTAAGAGGTACAATAGTTTGGAGGTTAGCTGCAGATCCTTCTAAGGCACACACTTTCTATGCACTAAGTAACAAATGTCTTTACATGTCAGAATATGCTAGTAAATCTTGGCAAGGAATCCATACTCTCATCTTATATTAAGAAAATCTGGCATGCTCTAGCTTGTTATAGGCTCTGATTAGCAATGATTCTTAAGGTTTTTATTACATATCATAGAGAAAATAGATGAAATGGAAAGAATCGGCAATCGAGAAACACAATAGAATGGTGAGAGAAGAAAGACTTCAGGCAGAAAGGGTACGTACTGATATTGAAACCCCATCCGACATATGGCATGCGAGAGCCCATCGATTCCGACCTAACAATCGAGAGAAGGATAAAGTAGTAGACATATTAGCCGAACTGGCAGGCGCAGATGGCAAAGTTATAGACGTTGGTGCTGGTGCTGGAAGAATAGCAGTTCCTTTATCTCAACTTGTGAGAGAGATAGTAGCAGTTGAGCCATCACCTGCTATGCGATCAGCGCTCGAAACAGAGATAAAAGTTCATGATATCAAGAACATACAAGTTATACCTTCAACATGGCAAGAGGCGAATGTAGAACCGGCAGAAATCGTACTTGCATCGCACGTCACTTATGGCATTCAGGACATAGAACCTTTTCTACGAAAGATGAATGACAAAGCCCTGAAAAACGCTGTAATTGTAGTTTATGCCAATCCACCACAAAGCGCAATAGCACCGTTTTGGGAATACATATACGGGGAACCAAGATTACCCCTTCCGTGCCGAAAAGAGCTAATAGACGTCCTAGTAGAACTTGGATTTAAGCCAGAAATAGTCGAGTTGCCACCTTATCCTGTCCAACCGCTTGGTAATCCAGAAGAAGCATTCACAGAACTTAGACGTAGGTTATTCATAGGGCAAGGTCACCCTTTGGAAGAACGTCTTCGTGCTGCTATGAATGCTTTGACTATACAACGCGATGGTTTGATATGGCCTCGAGATGCTCAGCCTAATGAGCGATCGATGATAATATGGCAACCAGAAAGCATATAGGCCAGTATTTATAAGAAAAGAAGCAGCTTTACGTTTGTAATTGACAGCTGCTGAAGCAGCACCACATGAGTAGAAATACATTGACATACCTTGCTATCATCGGTAGAATTGAAACACGGATGTTCAAAGGCGTTGACCGAGAGGAGTAAGCGGATTAAGCGCCAGACAGAGAGGACGAGTCATCGGCTGAGAGCTCGTCGGGGGAAAGCAATCCGCTGAACGTAGCTCGCGAGCTGCTGGTTCGAACGCAGCAAATAGGCTGTTAGTAGGGCCAGACGGGCAAGCCCGTTATAGCGATAATGAGGGTATAGGAGATTCCTCCTATGCCGAACCAGAGGTGGTACCACGGTACGCCCACCGTCCACTGGACGTGTGGGCGGTTTTTATTTAACACCCTCTAGGGAGGCGACAATATGCAGATTTCTGAGCAGGAGATGGCTAAAGCTTACGAACCACGCGCAGTAGAATCACGTTGGTACGATTGGTGGGACAAACAGGGTTACTTTACGCCCAAGATAGATCCGACACGTAAGCCCTTTACGATCATCATGCCTCCGCCCAACGTAACTGGGGAGCTACACATGGGACATGCTCTCTTCGTCACTGTTGAGGATATTCTCACTCGCTGGCGCAGGATGCAGGGATATCCAACGCTGTGGTTACCAGGCGCCGATCACGCTGGCATAGCGGGACAGTGGGTAGTTGAAAAGGAGCTTGCTGCCGAAGGACTTACACGCCACGATCTAGGCAGAGAGAAGTTCTTGGAGCGCACATGGGACTGGATGAACCGTTATCGAGGTAGGATAAGAGAGCAGCTTCGCATACTAGGGGCTTCGTGCGATTGGTCCCGCTTTAAATTTACAATGGATCCTGGCCCCTCAAGAGCAGTGCGCACCGCTTTCAAGAGACTCTACGACGAGGGTCTCATCTATCGTGGGAAACGCATGATCAACTGGTGCCCACGATGCATGACAGCTCTATCTGACCTCGAAGTTGATCACGAAGAGGTGAAATCTCACCTTTGGACGCTACGCTACCCAATAGACGGTACTGACCAGTTTATAGAGGTTGCTACGACGCGTCCTGAGACTATGCTAGGAGATACGGCCGTCGCTGTTCATCCCGATGACGAGCGATATAGAGGGATCATTGGCAGAACGGCCACATTACCAATAATTGGACGTAAGCTACAGATCGTAGCGGATGAGCTAGTCGATCCCGAGTTTGGCAGCGGCGCGGTCAAGGTCACACCAGCACACGATCCTACCGACTTCGAGATAGGGCAGAAGCATAACCTACCTGCAGTCAACATCTTGAACCTAAATGGAACCCTCAATGAGAATGCGGGCCCCTTTGCTGGTCAGACAATACAGGAGGCTAGAAATAATGTAGTCCGCAGGCTTGAAGAAGAAGGATTCCTGGCACGGGTAGAAGATTATACCCATTCAGTAGCGATATGCGATCGGTGCGAGTCTGTAATCGAGCCTATTATCAGCGAACAATGGTTCCTTCGAATGGACACGCTCAATAAACCTGCGCTCGAAGCCGTTCGTAATGAAATCGTGCGCATGATTCCCGATCGCTTCAAGCAGATTTACATCAACTGGGTCGAGAATGAGCACGATTGGTGCATCTCGCGTCAGCTATGGTGGGGACACAGAATACCGATATGGTACTGTCTAGACTGTGGCCACACGATGGCTACTGATCAAGAGACTCTTGATCGATGCGATAAGTGTGGTAGCACTCATATAGAACAGGATCCAGACGTTCTTGATACATGGTTTAGCTCCGCTCTGTGGCCAATCAGCACCCTTGGATGGCCTGATGATACAGATGACCTGCGGTATTTCTATCCTACATCGGTAATGGAGACCGGATACGACATTATATTTCTATGGGTACACCGCATGATCTTTATGGGATTGCACTTTATGGGCGAAGTGCCGTTCTTTGATGTCTACTTCCACGGCACAGTACGGGACGAAAAAGGCCAGAGGATGAGCAAAACAAAGGGAAACGTGCTGGATCCCACAGAGATCACAGAGCAGTATGGAAGTGATGCCTTGAGGTTTGCTCTCATAACGTCGGCCCCAGCTGGTTCGGACATGAAGCTGGGAATCCAGCGCGTAGAGGCTATGCGCAACTTCGCCAACAAGATCTGGAATGCTACCCGCTATGTTATTCGAGCTTGTGAAGATAGCCAGATAGAGACAAGTCCTGATGGAGATCCACTGCCAACGAGGTTAGAGGATACAACACTTGCTGACAAGTGGATCATCAGCCGTTTGCATAGGACCATAAGAGATGTCACCAACATGATGGAGCGTTACCAGCTCCATGAGGCGGGTAGGAGACTCTACGACTTCATTTGGTCTGAGTACTGTGACTGGTATATAGAGTCAACAAAAGTCGTACTTGCTGGAGATAATGAGCCTGCAAAACGGGCCGCGAGACAGACACTAGTATACGTCCTCGAAAGAGCACTTAGACTACTTCACCCCTATATGCCCTTTGTAACGGAAGAGTTGTGGCACTACCTGCCACATAAAGGTGAATCCATAATGATAGCCAACTGGCCAGAGGCAGGAGATACAGATAGCGAGGCAGAACGGCAATATGAACTCGTAACAGATATCATCAGAGCAATCCGTAACGTTCGTGCCGAAAGAGATGTGCCAACTAACCGGCTTGTGAGCGCTATGATAATAGCAGGTAACGATGCAAATATCCTGCAGGAGCAAGCACCTATTATCAGCCGGTTGGCAAGGGTTGATCAATCTCAGCTTAGGATAGAGTCCGAGGGCGATGTGCCATCAGAAGATGTAGTAGCGCTAGTCATAGGAAACACTCGAGTCTACTTGCCCCTAGCAGGGCTGATAGACATAGAAGAGGAACGTAAGAGGCTAACCCAAGAGCGAGACAGAACCTTGGCAGAGGTCGAGAGAGTTCGCAACCTACTCTCAAACGAGCAGTTCACATCTAGAGCTCCTGAGCACGTCGTTCAAAGAGAACGGGACAAGCTCACGGCGGCGGAAGAAAGACTAAGAACACTGGATGAGCATATACAAAGGTTGGGCAATAGCTAGAACACCGGGTCCACAGCAGCAATCAAAACAATAATACTGGAGGCCATCATGAGTATCTCTCCGGATGTAGACCTGATAAAAGAAGGTGAACACAAAATCGAATGGGTAGCCCAACACTCTCCTGTGCTTAACCGCCTGAGGGATACGATCCTGAACGATGGGACTTTCCAAGGCAAGCGCTTGGCATTGTGTGTACATCTGGAGGCTAAGACTGCTTATTTAGCGACTATACTAGCCGACTGTGGCGCAGAAGTGGTCGTTACTGGATCTAACCCTCACTCGACAAAAGATGATGTATGCGCAGCTCTGGCAAGTCGGGGCATCAAGGTCTATGCCAAGCAGGATTGTCCTCGAGAGGTATGGGAGAAACACCTACTAAATACTATCGACACAGAACCTGAGATCATAATAGACGATGGAGCAGAACTTGTAAGCAGGCTTATTACGCACAGGCCTCGCTTAGCAGATAAAGTCATAGGATCTTCTGAACAGACAACTACGGGAGTAATCAAGTTGCGGGCTATGGAAAAAGATGGAGTACTTCCATGGCCCGCAATTGCAGCCAATGATGCTATGTGCAAACACATGTTTGATAACCGCTACGGCACCGGACAGTCAGCTATAGGGGCGATTCTAAGCTCAACTAATCTACTCATGGCAGGTAGGAAAGTAGTGATCATAGGATATGGTTGGTGTGGGAGAGGACTCGCACGCTATGCAGATGGCATGGGGGCAAGAGTCATTGTCGTAGAAGTAGATCCAGTAAAGGCTCTTGAAGCTGTAGCCGACGGATTCCGAGTGATGAACATGCAGGAAGCAGCTCGAGAAGGCGAGTTCTTCATAACAGCTACGGGGAACATCGACGCCATACGCAAGGAACACTTCGAAGTCATGCAAGATGGTGCTCTAATTGCTAACGCCGGACACTATGAGCATGAGATAAACCTTCAAGATCTAAGCAGCATAAGTGTGAGCGTCCAAGAAGCCAGGCCCTATATCAAGGAGTACAAGCTGCAAGATGGGCGTAGAATACACGTAATAGCAGAAGGAGAACTTGTGAATCTAGCGGCAGGCGATGGGCATCCAGTAGAGATCATAGACCTGACATTTGCAGTACAGGCACTATCCGCCCATTACGTAGTCAAGCATAGAGACAAGCTACAGCCAGGAGTACATAACCTGCCAGGAGAGATCGATAAGAACATAGCGAACACCAAACTAGAGACCCTTGGCATAAAGCTCGAGGGGCTGACCCAGAAACAGCAGCAATATCTCAATTCCTGGAGGACATCATAATGATATCCAATGAATCCATAATAAAAGACCCATCTCTAGCGCCTAGCGGTGAAAGAAAAATACAGTGGGTTGATCAACACTCCCCTGTATTGAATGCTCTGCGCGAGAAATACCTGAACAAGGAGTCCATAGGCGGGCTTAAGATAGGAATCATCGTACCTTTAGAGGCCAAAACCGGTTTTCTAGCAACAGTGCTGGCAGATGCCGGAGCTCAGGTAGTAGTCACAGGTACAGGGCCAGCCTATGTTCAGGACGATGTAGCAGCCGCTTTAGTCGCTAGAGGTTTGAGGGTTTACGCGATATCAGGGGTATCAGATAATGAATTCCGAAAGTACCTGGAGAAGGTACTAGATTTTCAACCCGATGTCTTGATCGACGACAGGGCTGAGTTCGTTCGCATGCTGCACACTGACTATCAACACCTATTGTCCACAGTTAGAGGAGCTTCCGAGCAAACCACCTCAGGAGTAACTAGGCTCTTAGCAATGCAGAAGCAAGGAGTATTAAAACTACCAGTAATAGCTGCCAACAATGCTATGTGTAAACACTTTTTTGATAACCGCTATGGCACTGGGCAATCCGTGTGGACCGCGATAATGTCAGCCACCAACCTGTTCATCGCGGGAAGAGAAGTAGTAATCGTAGGGTACGGGTGGTGCGGTAAAGGGCTTGCACGCAGGGCTAAAGGCCTAGGCGCGAGGGTAACTGTTGTAGAGGTGGATCCGGTGAAGGGTCTAGAAGCCTGGGCAGATGGATTTGAGGTACATCCGTTGGAGGAGTGCGCTTCTTACGGAGATATATTTATCACATCCACGGGTTCCCCGCATGCGATAGACACCCAGCATATTGAACAAATGAAAGATGGTGCCATTTTAGCTAATGCAGGAGGCTTGGATGATGAAATTAACGTGAAAGGACTGGAAACCATCGCAAAGGAAAAGAGGGAAGCGCGTAAGTACATTACTGAGTATGTGCTCACAGATGGTAGACGTATACATTTACTTGCTGATGGTTTCCTAGTAAATCTAGTCGCTGGAGACGGGCACCCAGTCGAGATAATAGACATGACATTTGCAGTACAGGCACTCGGAATGAGGCACGTAGCTCTGTACTTCGATCAATTGGGGCCAGGAGTTCACAATTTCCCCAAGGAACTGGACGAAGAAATAGCAAGACTAAAACTTAAGTCTCTTGGCATGGGAGTGGGATCTCTTACTGAGGAGCAGATCAACTACCTTCATAGCTGGAGATAGCTGCCATGAAAACGTTGCTTTCTGGAGCAGTGGTAGTTACATGCAACGAGTCGCACGATGTAATAGAGGCGGGAGATGTACTTATAGAAGATGACAAAATAGCTTTCGTGGGGCCCAGATACGAAGGTGAGTACGATCAGAAGGTATCTTTAGACGGATACCTTCTGATGCCTGGGCTCATAAATGCTCATACTCATTCTTCTATGACCCTATTCAGGTCCAAAGCTGATGACGTCGACCTGAGAACTTTCCTTCAGGAAAGAGTTTGGCCATTAGAGGCTAAGCTTACAGACGAGGATGCGTATGTGGGATCTCTGCTTTCAGCCATAGAGATGCTTAGATCGGGAGTTACTTGTTACGTAGATATGTACTTCTTTGAGGAAAGTCTGGTACGTGCAGCACTAGACACGGGAATTAGAGCCATCATAACCCCTGGAATAATCGAAGTGCCTGGATTAGTAAAGACCTTGGGACACTGGGATCAGAGAACCAGCAGAGTAATAGACTTCTGCAGACAGTGGGAAAACTACGCAGGTAGGATCCACACAGGCTTGGGTCCGCATGCTCCATATACTTTACCATTCGAGGCCCTCAAAGAGATAAGCAGCGAAGCTAAGCGCAACGACCTGCCGGTTCATATACATCTAGTAGAAACCAAGGAAGAACGGGACAATTTCAACTCCAAAGGTTTAGGATCTACTGTCATTGCTCTTGAAGAAGCTGGGTTCTTTGAGGCCAAGGTAATATCAGCACATAGCGTATGGATAGAAGAGGGAGATGAACATATATATGCACGCCACCAAGCTGGCGTGGCTCATTGTCCAATCAGTAATGCCAAGTTGGGAGTAGGAGTAGCACCTATAAACAGAATGCTTTCGGCTGGGGTCCATGTAGGTTTAGGGACAGATAGTGCAGCATCCAACAATAATCTGAACCTTTGGGAGGAGCTAAAGTTTGCGCCTCTGATCGCTAAGGCCGTATCGCTGGATCCAGTTGCGATATCAGCTGAACAAGCCCTATGGATGGCAACTAGATTAGGAGCAATGGCTATCCATAGGAGTGATATAGGAGTTATAGCTAGCGGCATGAAAGCAGACATTATTGCATTGGATATAGACAGGGCTGAGTTTCTACCAACTACCAAAGCCTCCGACTACGTACATCACCTGGTATATTCTGCTAACAAAGACATGGTTAGACATGTCTGGATTAATGGCAACAAAGTAGTAGAGAACGGCCAGTTGCTCACGCTTGATGAAACCGAAACTATAATGAAAGCAGGTGTAGTTGCCGCCAGGCTGCTGGAGAATTAATAGCGTTTGGCTGATTCCTCATGCCTTTGCATAGAACTTGCTGTAATCAAGGTGGCTATTATCCCCCATGCCTGAGATCGCTCTTCCCACATCTACACGATAATGCAAGGAGGTATAAGCGATGGTAATTCTTAAGCGGCACGCTCTCTTGCTGGAACAAATATTGACCGATATATCTAATGGTAGGTCATTCACCGAGGTCCCTGAAGGGGAGGAGATGGTCAAAGAGCTGGAGGCTATGGGGCTTATTAGATATGAGACTCCCATAAGAATCACCCTTACCTATGCGGGCAGCGAGCTGGCAAATACCCTACACGACCTCTATCAAGGAAGAGACCCAAAGGCCGATGACGAGCAAGTAAACGTAACCATCCTAGAAAAGGGAAGGCTAGCCACTCCTCAAGAATGGACCGAGGATTGGAGATTTTTAGGTAGCGAGATCATAGCAATGTTGGATGCTGCTCACAAAGCTGGCAGGGTAGGGCCAGTTGCACAAGAGGCACTCATGGAGAGGGGCTTAGCTCAGAGAGTAAGGGACGATGAGACGAAGAAAGAATACATAGCTCTTTCGAATGCGGGTAAAAAAATATTGAACCTGTACAGGGAGATAACACCTCGCATCGAGATAGACGACAGAATTGCAGGCTTTGTAAGAGATGTACCATTAGGGCCAGCGCACTCAAGCCTACTACCTACGGGAAGCCACGAAGAGCATCTATTAGAAGCAATGAGGCTGATAGCCTACTCTGTTCCAAACTCAGATGTTTATGCATTTACTGCTCTAGGCCAAGCCATCAAAATGGCCCTCCGGGATGGAGGATTTGCCGAGGGCACTGTTATTAGCGAAGACATATTTATAGCTTTGGCCAAGCATGTAGACGGCGAGGGTACACCTGCAGGGCTTTCTCTACTTCAAACCCTCAATTACGTAGGCAATAATGGCGAATTGCTACCTTCAGGAGAATGGCTGCTCGAGGCCTACCGTCTGTGGAAAGATGGCCCTCGTGAGGACGTGTGGAGTTTCGCGCTTGAAGCCGAAGAAGTAGAGATAATAGAAGCTATAGACCAGATATGGGAGAAAACTAAATCCAACCCTGAGGACGTACCCACATTCGATAGGATTCGGCGCGAGATGATAGACCGTAAGATCAGACAGTATAAGGATCTCCTAGAGCGCTATGGGCGCAAGCTTGAGGAGATGCCTGAAAAATATCAGCTCATAGCTCGCAGATTTCAGGAGGCTAAGGACCTGGCAGCTTGGTATGACGACAACTTCGATCTACGACAAGGTCTGTATGCGCTGGAAGCCTTTAGCCTTATCCGCGAGGAAGAGCATGACAACAAAGCAGTATATCGCCTGACTGATTGGGGTAGGAGAGTACTACAGGAACAAACACAGAATCAGAGAGATATTAGTTCGGTAGCAGTTAAAGCTATAACTATGACACGTAAAACCTTCTCCTCACCCAATGTGGAATGGTGGCAAGAAGCTAAGGAAGCAGGGCTTATCGGTACTAGTGAGCCGTCTGATTCCGGCTGGTTCTACGCAAAGCTTGCAGAACAACCCATACGCATGCCTTACCTCTCAGAGTATGAGATGGAGGTATTCCAGACTATTCCCCCAAAGGGCATGACGATAGATGAGCTATACTCCGAGCTCACCCACTTACCTAAAGAGCGTATTCGGTGGGCACTGGAGAAATTAGAGGCCAGGCATCTTATTGACATCCTACCGGACGGCAACATCGTAGAAACTCTGGCCGGTGAACACATGGATGCGGCATTATCCGGTAGACCGCAGGGTCTAGGTGAACCAGTCAATCCGACAATAGTAAGAGTACTACAGGCCCTATATCATGTCGGTACCTTATATGTGAAAGAGAAAAAGGTAAGAATGCTTCCGAGAAACTTAGATCATGCAATAAAGGCTAGTGGTCTAGCTCGCAAATCATTTGAAGATGCTCTCGAGCTGGCCCGAGTTGCTGGATTCGTAGGACAAAATAGTATAAATGAATCTGGGCTTATGCTGCTTGAGGCTATCGACATGATGAACCCATCAACAGAGCTCGCGGGCTTTACAGAGATAAGTAGTAGTATACCATCAGAAGCAGTAGCCTAATATAGAGAAAAATTTTATGCCTAGTGGGGTAACTTAAGACATGTCCCCACTAGGCATTCCGAAGTAAAAGCTAGCTTTAGGAAGGTAATGAGGCGACTATCCGCCTGAAATCGTCCTCAGTAAAAGCCTTGAGGGTTTCGCTAACAGTTGTGCCAGTTTTTGCCTGCGAAAGTGCAAACTTCATAAATGTATCGTCATCCGGAGCCTCAAGCACAGCCACAGCATCACATCTTCCAAAGATCATGTACCAGTGCTTCCACTGCAAGCCCATCCCTTCTGCGGCTTGCTTTGACGCATCGAGGCCAGTTATATCCCGATATTTTTCCTCCCCTCTTCCGTAAACCTCAAAAGTACTACATACGCAGCCATTCTCTAATCCTCCTTGGGCTTCCGCTCCTACGCCCTTGCCGATAGAAGGCGATCTTAACACTAACCAATAAGATGTCAAGTAAAAAACCAAACAGTGTCATCGGTTTGGTATTCCCCTGATCTGTTGCAGATAATTTCAGATCAACGTAGAATATAGGCAAAGTATATGACAAACAACCTTACTAGAATTGGAAGGAAATCCGTCGAAGGTAGTTTGTAGATAAGCTAGTTATTAATGATTCACAAGTGCTCTTAATGCTTACCACAGTAGTGCACAAACCAATCGGGGCTAAGGTCACAATCTCCGGGTAGGGTTCATATATCAAAACGGATGCAAGTCTCGCTAGCTCATCGTTCTTGCTAACAATCTATCTAATTGTTCCAAACTCGCTCTTGGCAGGAGGATTGTACCACCTCTGCTAGCTTTCCCTCTGGCGATGGGTCTATGGCGTGCTGACGGCAACCTGACAGCAGTACAGACAGCAACGTGAGGAGGCATAGCTGTCATGGAAGAAGGAGAGACTTGGCGCCCGATAGAGGATTCGAACCCCTAACCCCCTGGTCCGAAGCCAGGTGCTCTATCCGTTGAGCTAATCGGGCTTATTTATATTTTAGCATGAGGTACGAATCCATACCAAGGTTTACTCGCTTTGTCTCATCGAAAACTTTCGGCGTTGGCTAAAACCAACTAAGTGAACTGCCCCATAAGCCTGAGCCTCATGTAGGGCATCCTCTAGCCTATAACCAACCTCGGAAGGCTGATGAGAATCGGACCCTAGCACAAAATCCACCTCCCTAGATACCAGCTCCCTAAGTAGGTCCCCCGAAGGGTATAGCTTTCCCACAGGCTTTCTATAACCAGCTGTATTGAGCTCAACAGCCACTCCTGAATCAGCTACCACTTCAGCAACCTTTTTATAAAGCCCTATAGGGCTCTCTTGTAGTTCATGTCCCCATTTCTTTATCACATCTATATGCCCCATTATGTCAAATAAATGTGACTTAGCAGCACAAGCTATAATCTCAAAATACCTCTCATAAAGTTTTAGTAAATCCCATTCTTCGTATCTATAGGCATATTCAGGATTATCAAAGCCCCAATCATCTATAAAATGCACAGAGCCATAAACGTAATCCCATGGATACTGTTCAAGTAATCTTTCCAGCTTTTCCTCCGCTCCGGGAATATAATCGGCCTCTATCCCCAGCCTGATATTTATCTCAGGATAGGCGGACCTAAGTGACAGGACCATATCAACATACGCTTCAAGCTGATCTTCCGACATAGCAATGGTAGGGTCACGCTTATCCTCTGGGAGCCAGTACATCGGTATGTGATCAGATATGCCTATCTCTGTGAGACCAAGTCTTATAGCCGCAACCACGTACTCCTCAGCAGTACCGATGGCATGTCCACAGAGATAAGTATGGTTATGGTAGTCAAACAACGTCTTGGACATGTCGTATGATAACGCGAAACTTAGCAAACCGGCAAGGAGTATTATAATTACCAAAATACTTACTTGGACTTGTAATTATGTCCTCTAAGGCCAGACAAGATAGAACTTATGTCAACAGCATGAGGGCTCTACTCTCGATAAGGTTAGTAATCCTAGAAATCTCAATACTAGTCTTAGTACTAGTAGCTGCAACGCTTATACCACAAGTGCCGTTACAAATACGAGCAGACCCTGTAAAGTCTCTAGAATGGCTAGAAAATAAAATCAACCTACAGGCTAGCATAACTGAGTTTCTATCTTCCCTATCGATATTCACTGTATCTAGCTCTTGGTGGTTCGTAATACTTTGGCTATCCATAGCTTTATCAATTTGTGCGTATTTAATTACGCGATTCCCATCCAAAGCAATACCCTCCTCAAGGAGAAGCCATATCCATCAAACCTACGACTTTGGTTCAGCTGAACCTTTATTCGTAGCTTCCAGAATCAGGGCGTATCTAAGTTTATTGAGCTTCAACATTACCCTACAAGTATCAGACGATAGCCTGACTATATATGCAACCAAGCATTGGAAAAACACTTGGCTTCTTTGGATTGCCCATTTAGGTTTTATGTTACTTTTATTGGGGGTGATACTAAACTCTATATACGGGTGGCAGATAACAGATATACCAGTACCCAATAGGGAAAGGGTAGAGATACCTAAGACGAACCTAAGCGTGATAAGTAACGGCCTGAGTACTTCCTGGGATCCTCTGATCTCAGCCCCTATAGACTACGTCGCAAGGATAGACCTCTACGAAGGAAATAAGAAGGTAGTCGATAACTATCCTCTCAGGGTCAATAACCCTATGTCCTACGAAGGCATCAGCCTGCATCTGAGATCTTTTGGACAGGCAGCAATAATGAAAGTCTATGATACAAGCGGGAGATTAGTGTTCAAAGGTGGTGTTCCTTTAATATCAAAGGATGATCTTGGAAGAAGCTATGGCGTAGTACGAGTGGAGAATTATGAACTCAAAGTCAGCGTACCACCAGAGAACACTTATGATCCAGATATCCCAGCTGGTACCGTCAAACTAGATCTGTATAAATCTGGCACTAGCCCCATAGGGACAAAAATAGTATCTCGGACAGCTCCCCAAACAATGGAAGAGATGAGGTTCATGCTCTTAAGGGAAGATAGATACGTCGGCTTATCATTCAGCTATCAACCATTCTCACCAGCGGTGTGGCTAGGTGGAGGACTTCTGCTAGTCGGCTCTGCCGGTATGTTCATCAGGAAAAAAGGCAAGCTGGTATTTGACCTGTACACTAATAACGACAACTGCTTCTGCGATCTTAAGGCAGATTGTATGCCTCTTGTAGACTTTTCACAGACTCTAAAGTCCTTAGGTGGCAAACCACTATGTACTGGTTGGGACAACAACTAACGTATGCTGTTTACGCAGCAGCAATCTTGAATTTATTTGCCGTCTTCGCTGCCGTATCCGACGCACTGCTAACGGGCTACGGATACAGCGCCCTTAGCATCAGTTATGCTGACAAACGTCATTCGGTGTCTTATAAGTTATTCTCTCTATTTACACTTTCATCGGCTCTATTGTTGGCATCATCTATCGTCTTGAGATCCCTGATTACAGATAAACCTGCCTTTACGAGTCAGTATGAGTTCTCTGTATCTCTAGCTTTTTGCTTGTTGTTAGTAAACTTATTCTTGTACCTAAAGGGGTACCCCAAGTTACTTAATGCCTCGCTATCGGTGCTGAGCCTGATCGTCCTCGTGTATTCAAGCTTCTTAAACAGCTTGCCTACTCCTGCTCCTCCAGCATTGCAAAATAACACTATGCTCCTTCTACATGTGACATCTGCTCTAGTGGCCTATAGTACACTATTGTGCTCAGCGTCGAGTACACTACTCAAGTATCTCTGTAAATTCCTGTGGAAAGAACAGTATTCGTTACTAATAGACAGAACGGAATCTATCTCATATAACACTGCAGGGATAGCGTTCTTAGCATTGGGGGCAACACTGCTTTTCGGCTCGATATGGGCATCCGTTGCCTGGGGCTACTACTGGAACTGGGATCCTAAAGAAACATCCACACTTGCAACTTGGCTATCCATAGGGGCATACCTGCATTCCAGGAGGGATCAGGGTAAACTAAAGAATAGAGGAGATCTGTTTATCCTAGTCGGTATACTACTGGCAGGGCTAACGTTTACTGGGAATTATTTTTTTGAGAGTCTGCATAGCTATGGCGGTTTACGATAGCGAGGAAGAAATTAGAAACAGCAGGAAAGCCAATCAAAGACTACTAGTTGGACTTATCATCTTAGCTTCGATTCTGGCTGCTTTGTTAGCATGGATGTTTCTTAGCAGCTCAAGAAACAGTGTAAGTTTACCTTCTCGGCCCATAAAAGTAGGGAACCAAGTACCTAACTGGACGATTACTATGGTGGACGGAAAGCAAATAGAAATGAATGACCTGAGAGGATCGCCTGTATGGTTGAACTTCTGGGCATCCTGGTGTGGACCATGTAGAGCGGAGATGCCCGACGTGGCAAGTGTAGGGAAGAAGTTTGAGTCCAAAGGCGGGAAGCTGATAGCGATCAACGTAGGGGAATCGGAAGGTACTATTGAGTCATACCTAGAAACCACAGGTTTGCAGGGGATGCCTGTAGCTCTGGATTCGGATGGCAAGATAGCGAATGCACTTGGAATCTATACTCTACCTGTCCATGTATTTATAGCACCCGATGGGAAAGTAGTAGACGTACATATGGGATCACTCGATGCCAAGGCAATGGAGGAGGAACTAGGTAAAATCCAGAGATGAATCTGTCTAGCCTAGACGTTGAGGATTGCTCCCAAAATAGTTACTCATAGAGGTAAGCAATCCTCAACGTATTCATATTTACTTCTAATAACAGAAGCTATCCTCCGAGCAGCTATTGTGAGCAGGCATCCACAAATCTATAGCCAACTCCTTGCTCAGTAACTATAAACTTGGGACCATTAGGACCTGGATCAAGCTTTCTCCTCAACCTACCTATGTAGACTCTAAGGTATTCGTTTTCTTCGGTATATTCAGGTCCCCAAACTCTGTTTAGAAGCATTTGATGAGTCATTACTTTGCCGGCATTCTGAACAAGTTGCTCTAGTATAGAGTACTCAGTGGGTGTGAGCTTGACCTCTTCATCGTTAAGAGTGACTTGTCGTCTAGAGAAGTTAATAGTCAAAGGACCGCACCTGAAGACCGACTGTACCTGCTGTGAGGGCCTTTCTTCAGCCCTTCTAAGCTGAGTCTTTACTCTAGCAAACAACTCCTCCTGATGAAATGGCTTACGCACGTAATCATCGGCTCCTGAGTTTAGAGCCTCCACAACATACTCAACGTCATCGTAAGCACTAATAACTATAATCGGCACTTTAGACCATTCCCTTAGGCGCTTACATACTTCTAAGCCATTCATCACAGGCATCTTTAGATCCAGTAACAGCAGATCAGGATCGTGTTGCTCTACGAGGCTGATTGCTTCCTCACCATTCATACCCGGATATACGTTATAACCCTTGGCTTTCAATTGCTGAGAGATATACTTTAGGATGCTTTTTTCATCATCTACTACTACTATTGTTTCCTTCTTCATGATGACCTCCTGCTCGGCTTCTCCTGTTTATTCCTACCTGCCTGGTTGTGGCTGGACAGTGCCGTTGAAACGCACTGCAGAAGCTCCTTTATGTAGAAAGGCTTTACTAAGTAGTCTCTAGCGCCAAGGGAGCGAGCTCTCTTCTCATCTTCTTCACGTGCTGCGGCAGTAACAACTATTACTGGCACACGATCGAGTATGCCTTGCTTCCCTAATTCCCTCAGAACCTCCCAGCCAGATATTACTGGCAACATAAGATCTAACAGTATGAGATCATATTTACCCTCTCTAGCCCGAGTGAGGCCAGTCTCACCATCCGTGGCAATCTCTATATCGAAGCCTCGAAGAGTTAAATTCTGGCTTATAAGCTTGAGTATGCTAGGTTCATCTTCAACCACAAGTATCCTAGCCATGTTAGCTCCCAGTAACTGGAAGGGTGAAGTAGAATATGGAGCCCTTGCCAGGGCTACTCTCCACCCATATACGTCCACCATGCGCCTCTACTATATTCCTGCAAATAGCGAGACCCAAACCTGTACCCTTTTGAGGTCTGAATGATGCCCCTTCTATTTGGAAGAATCGCTCAAATATCTTGTCATGATATTCTGGAGGTATCCCCTCTCCCTCGTCCAGAACACCTACTCTTATACCATTCTCATATCTTTCAGCTCCAACAACGATGTTACTGCCAGGAGGAGAAAACTTCCTAGCGTTCTCGACCAGGTTGCGCAGGACTTGCCCTATTCTCTCAGCATCGCACTTGATAAGCGGAAGCGTATCCGAGACCTGCACTACAAGGTTACGATCTTCAGCTATCATTTGGAGGTCAGGGGCTAGTTCATCGAGCACATCGTTCATATCCTGCCATTCCATCTGCATCCTGAGCGCACCTGACTCGAGCCTGGATAGGTCCAGAAGGTCTGTAACTAATCTTCGCAACCTCTCAGCATTTTGTTCTATCTCATTGATCCAATCTTGCTGCATCTCCTTAGGTATCTCAACCTCATCTGCACATTTCAAAGAGGATGCAAACCCCTGAATAGCAGCAATGGGAGTTCTTAACTCATGGCTTACGGTCCCAAGGAGTTGGGATCTAAGCTTATCAGCCTCTTTTGCAGCCTCAATAGTCTTTGCCTCTTCAAATAGGAATGCAGTATGTATGCTGACCGCTGCCTGAACAGCCAATGTAGATGCGAATCGCAGTTCATGCTGCGAGACCCTATGAGGTTCTTCTCTCCCTAACACAAAAACTCCCACCCTCTTTGCGCCGGGAGCGAACATCGGCATTATAACTGCCGATCTAATAATACCGTTGTTCAGTACAGAATTCTGGAAACGCTTGTCTGATAGTATGTCCTGAGTGTTTCTTGGAGAGTTGGTGTAGATTACCGTATATAGGATATCTGAAGGTGCTACCCAAGGGGTTTCATGTTTTACATCGCTATCGAGATCGCTACAAGAAAGGGAGTAACAATCAGTAAAACGGTCGTCCTTTTCTTCATAAAGATACACCGCAGCCCAACAGCAATTGGTAGCACTTAAAGCTCCGCTAAGTATATTCCCTATGACAGTGGGTATATCTCCTGTATGTATAGGCGCAGCTGCCGCTCTATGGAGAGCCCCAAGTTCATCTCTACGACGTGCTTTATCCTGACGAGTATCCTCAGAGTAGTAGACATACGCCATAACTAAATACAAAGCCCATAGAAGTCCGATCTGAGCCAACCAATGGAAGGTCCCATTGAGACCATGGAAGAGGACAGCCGAAGAATAGAGAGCAGTAGTCACCAGGCAGTAGGCAGCACCAGCA
>JBHORE010000040.1:0-11948 GCA_042408415.1 Thermobaculum sp. | reverse complement strand
TCCTTGGAAAGGGCAGAGACTAATGAGAGGTTTGAGTTTCTTGGTGATTCTATCCTCTCATTCGTAGTGGGGGAGGCTTTGTTTAGGCTGTTCCCAAGGGCTAGTGAGGGTATTCTAACTAGAGCTAGAGCTCATCTTGTTGGTAGAAAGAACCTTGCAGATATATCTCGTACTTTAGGTATAGGAGATTTTATTTTACTGGGCAAAGGCGCAAGACTTTCTGGTAGTAACCAATCTGAAAGCGTGCTGGCTGATGCTCTGGAAGCGCTAATTGCAGCGGTGTATCTGGATTCAGATCTAGAAACATGTAGGTCTGTTGTATTTCGTTTACTACGTCTTAGCAAAGAAGAGCTAGAGCATTGGCTTGATGTGAAGGATAACAAGACACGCCTTCAAGAACTGTCTCACAGACTATATAGAACAAATCCCATTTACACAGTTATTGCTGCACCTCCAGTTCAAGATAATTTCATAGTCCAAGTAAAAGTAAACGATGTTTCTGCTCAGGGCGAGGGGAGAAGCAAATCTGAGGCTGAGCAAGAAGCTGCTAGAAAGGCTTTGGACGTCTTTGACTTCAAGACTTCCTCTTCAATATAGAGATACGAGGTGCAGTAACTTTGGATTTCTATCCTCCTGAACCTCAAAAGTTAGACCTAGCATGTATTTGTGACTCTTTCCAATCACGCTTAGGCTCAGGCTTCTTCAACGACGTGTGGGAACTTACGAATAACAAGGATTATGTTGTTAAGGTAGCTAAGCCTTATTTTGGATACAATCAGCCCCTGAGCTGGTTAATTCGACAAGCTAACGAACATTCAATAGCTGCCAAGTACTTTAGAGTGCCTCAGAGCTTTTTTGTAAGGTCTAGAACTTCTAGTGGCAAACCTGTAAACCTAGTTATCCAGAAGAAAGTCAATGGTACACCTTTGTCTAGGCTGGGAGATAGAGAATTGACGATTATTAGAGATGAATTGCTGGGCTTGGTTGAGGCTATAAAGATGTGCCTAGCGGAGACTAATTCGTTACCAGATGTCATAGGTGGACCACCTAGATGGTGTATGCATGATATAAGATGCTCAAACAACCTTGTGGTAGATGAACAGCGCAAGATATGGCTGATTGATCCAGCAGCTATGTTTCTATGGTTTTCGCGTAGTAATATATTCGGTAGGTATTATACTAACCTTCTTGTTAGAAGTGCGGAGAGGTTAGCAAGGAGAGCAGGTATACCAAAACTATAGCAGTTCTATATGCTTGAAAGCTTCGGCGTACTTCACGCCTATACGCTCTCCGGTAACTTCTGCCCACTGTATTACTCTGGATTGCCAATTGGGGAGGTGTCCCAGCTGGCTATGGTGGCAAGCTAGAGCTTCTATCTTCTTATCCATGAAGTCGCTGATATCTTCCAGATGGTCAGGGCTATCAGTGCTAAACAGAAACACATGGGAAGTGTGGTGTGGCTCTAAACCAGCCACTAGTTGTTCGGGGACGTATAAATGATCTCTCGCGGCTACTATTGCATCAATGCTCACCATGCCGACTGCCCTGTGGTCAGGATGTATTTGGTAAGCTCTCCATGGATCGTGAGTGATGAGGGCATTAGGCTCAAATTTCCTGATGATAGTGCTGATTTGTCTTCGAAAGTCCATAGTAACTTCGAGTTCGCCATCTAGATGACGAAGAAAAATGACCTCTGATATACCTAATACTTCTGCAGCTTTCTTCTGCTCTTGCTCTCTGATTTCGGCAATGTGAAAAGGAGACTTACTCCTATCTTTTGTACCTTTGTCGCCACTCGTGGCAAGTACCAAGCATATCTTTGACCCTGCTTCAGCCCACTTAGCTATGGTACCTCCACAGGTAAACTCCATATCATCCGGATGAGCCACTATAACGAGGACGCGTTCAGGAATGAGAGAGTTGTTCTGCATGGATCTCCTCAGGAAGGATTTGGCGGCCCCGGAGGGACTCGAACCCCCGACACGCGGTTTAGGAAACCGCTGCTCTATCCTCTGAGCTACGAGGCCGCGTCTGCATTGATAAGTATATCAAAGGCTCCAAAACCTGTACAAGACCAGTGGGATCCCATGACTGGAAGCAGGACTACAATTTTGCTATTATTAGCCTTGCCGGGGCGTGGCGCAGCCCGGATAGCGCGCACGGTTCGGGACCGTGAGGTCGGAGGTTCAAATCCTCTCGCCCCGACCAAGGAACCCCCAAGTACTACCTGGAGTTCAAGCATAGCCCCTTCGACCGGTGAGGTTCGAAGGGGCCTCTTGGCTTGGGCTAGCCTAGAGTGCTTCCATGCGTCTGGTAGCCTCCACGTCCATATCTACCATCCGGTGAGAGTATATGCCCAGAGTGATGCTGATGTGCGATGCCCTAGATGCTGCTGGATCAGTGAGGGTTGACGTCCTGTCGCAGCAGAAGGCCTGCGGATGTGGGGCGCAGACAGTGGAAGGGCATCTTGGGTGGCTCACTCTAGAATCCTATTTATTTGTTGTCTAAGGATGACTCTTTTGTTACAATCCCTGCGATGTCAATGACTACCCGCTTCATCAAACTGCAGGAAACCGTCGGTGATTATCTCTAGTTTTAAGCTGCGAATTATATTCATCGGTTTTTGCGTAATTTGTCTTCTGGGTATTTCCCCTTACGATCGTAATCCCAATAATGTCGACTTCAGTAGTTCGCGTTGGACCATTCAAGATATCTCGAATGAGCAAATCCTTAAATTCTCCGTTCCCCCTGCGAGGAAGCTAGATCTGTTGAGGTCTCGCCTAGGGTTAGTTCAGGAGGTGAATAACACTAGCAACAGTACTAAGGGTTGGCGTGTAGGTATAAGGAAAAGCTTTTGGGTGCTAAATCAAGAGAGTAACTCCTACTCACGGAAGCAGGCGGTACTTCAACTCGTAACTCCTAATGCATATTGGTTTGTTGAGGAAGGGATAGGGTTTTCTGAGTTTGATCTTCGGCAAGCTGCGGATCAATTTGAATCTCTTATACCAACCCTAAGGTCGGTCTTTGGAACCGAGTGGAGGCCTGGTATAGATGGTGATTCTAGGATTGTTATATTCATAGGGAATATTCCAGGTGTTGGTGGCTATTACTCCAGCAATGACGAATACCTCAGTAGTGTCAGTCCATATAGCAATGGACATGAGATAATTTATATTAATTCTAACCCGGGTAGCCCTTCCTTCATCTCTACACTTGCACATGAGTTTCAGCATATGATCCATTGGTATCAACATGCCAACCAAGACGTATGGATAAATGAAGGCATGTCTGAGTACGCCTCGGAGCTTTCAGGACATATTCCTTCAGAAACTAGCAAGTCTTTCGCTAATAACCCTGATATACAGCTAAGTAGTTGGAGCAGCAATCCAGATGAGTCCTTATCTCATTATGGGCAATCATATAGACTTATGTCTTACTTGGCGTATAGATTTGGCCCCGATATTCTCAGGCATATAATAAGGTCTAAGTATCCAGGCTTGTTAGCTTTATCTGAAACCTTATCTGCTTATGGATACGATTGGTCTAAGATCTACCCTCAATGGCTCATAGCCAATTTAGTGGATATCAAGAGCAATAAGATATTTGGGTATAGATTTGATCAACCCAATGTAAGATATGCTTCTTTAAGCATTGGTTCTGATCTAATAACCAATATCAACCAGTGGGGTGCTGACTACTACAAGTTACCTCAAAGTACATCGGACTACTATGTGTTTTTTGATGCGGATCCTCGAGTACCTTTGTTGCCTGTGCTTCCCAAGAACGGCCAGAAATTCTGGTACAGTAATCGAGGTGACTTGGTAGATAGTACTCTAACACGCCAGGTAGACCTTACAAGGGTGAAAAGAGCCACTCTGCAAGTGGATCTCTGGTATGACATAGAGAAAGGATACGACTATGGCTACATAATGGTATCTAGTGATGGCGGCAGAACCTGGACTACACTTCGTGGAAAGCACTCTACTACCAGTAATCCAAGTGGAAACAATCTGGGAAGTGGTTACACAGGCAAGAGTGGTGGATGGATTACTGATACTTTTGATCTTACTCCATATGCAGGTAGAAAGATCCTGTTAAGATTTGAGTATGTTACAGACGATGGGTACAACTCGGCAGGTATGGCTGTGGATGGAGTGCGTGTACCTGAGATAGGTTTCTACGATAATATGGAAAGTCCTAACGATTGGCAGGCTAAAGGGTGGGTTCTAAGCGGACCCTATGTTCCAGGTAGATATAGTCTGATTATCCTAGATGCTAACAATCCCAAAGGGTATGTATTGGTAGATGCTGGCGCGGATGGCAAGGCTATCTATGAGCTTTCAGCACAAGAGCTCAAGGGCGAACCATTCTTAATAGTTGCCGCTAAATCTAATTACACCCTTCAAAAATCCACGTATAGAATTCAGATCTTGCCAAAAGAACCTGGCTACCTTACCTTGTTAGCAGGTAGAGCCTCCAGATAGTTTTATAACCGTCTGGTAAAGTTGAAGCTTGTAGGTTGATATAATTTGTCTAGTAACACTGGAGACTAAATCATGCTGCAACGTGCTATCGATCCTACAAAATATCCAGAAGACGACATACAGGAAGCCACGGTCAGGCCCAAGCGACTAGATGAATATATCGGGCAAGATCAAATAAAGGACCGGGTCAAGGTTATCATCGAGGCGGCTAAGGCAAGGGGAGAGGCCATAGACCATATATTGCTCTACGGTCCACCAGGTTTAGGCAAGACTACGCTTGCTACGATTATTGCCAACGAAATGGGTGTAAAGATACATTCTACATCCGGACCTGCTATAGAAAGACCTGGTGATGTAGCGTCTATATTATCTAAGTTGCAGCCTTTTGAGGTCCTATTCATTGATGAAATCCACAGACTACCTCGACCTGTTGAGGAGATGCTCTACTCCGCTATGGAAGACTTTAAGGTAGATTTCGTCTATGGTAAGGGCCCTAATGCTGGCACAGTCACCTTGCCCTTACCTCCTTTTACACTTATTGGAGCTACCACCAGGCTGGCTTTGCTCAGCTCTCCACTGCGAGGTAGGTTCGGAGATATCTTTAGGCTTGAATATCAGGATATCGACTCGATGGCAGCAATAGTGAAGAGGGCTGCTAATATACTCAAAGTAGGCATCACAGATGAGGGAGCCTTAGAAATAGCCCGCCGTAGCAGAGGCACTCCTAGGGTCGCTATTAGACTCTTGAGAAGGGTAAGAGATTACGCTCAGGTAAGGGCTGATCATTTAATTGACCATAAGACTGCATGCAAGGCGCTTGATATACAGGGAGTGGATGAGCTTGGTCTTGATGAAGTCGATAGGCGTATACTTCTTGCCATAATAGAGAAATTTGATGGTGGTCCTGTAGGACTCGAGACGCTAGCAGCGTCCATCTCAGAGGAACCAGATACTATAATGGACGTTTATGAACCCTATCTGCTGATACTCGGGTTCATACAACGCACACCTAGAGGTAGAGTTGCTACCAGAAGGGCATATGACCACTTGTCCATACCATATCCAGAAAGTAAGTCCAAGACAGAAAATAACATAGAACAACCTACTCTTTGGGAGAACGACGAAGACCGATGAGTGAGCTGGCCAAGATATTTATTTTTGCTGGCTTATTCTTGCTAGTAGTAGGGATTATCATAGCTGTGTTTGGCTCATTTTTGCCGTTTGGTAGACTTCCTGGGGATATTAGATTTAGCAGGGATGGATTTAGTCTCTACGTACCTATAGTCTCGTGCATAGTGATTAGCATTGTACTTACAGTAATAATCAATATAATTTTGCGTATTTTGGGACGTTAGCTTATGAGGTTGCAGGATTTTGATTACTATCTACCGCCTGAGCTTATAGCTCAAACACCAGTTGAGCCGAGGGATTCATCACGACTGCTTGTGCTTAGTAAACGTACTGGTGAGATCGAACATGCTATATTCAGGGACCTGCCCAAATACTTATTGCCTGGAGATGTATTAGTATTCAATGATACGCGTGTTATCCCGGCTAGATTGCATGGGCGTAGAAAGCAGACAGGTGGCAACGTTGAGTTCTTGCTGGTTAGGCATGTTAAAGATACCGACTGGGAGGCCATGGGGAGACCTGCCAGAAGGTTGAAGATTGGAGAGAGGGTTACTGTTGCCGAAGATCTCGACGTTCAGGTACTAGAAAAGCTGCCAGAGGGATTATTGCTTATTAGGTTACCACAAGAGGTGCACGAGAACCTCGACAAATATGGTGAGATACCATTACCCCCATACATACATAATTTTCATGGCGATGCTTCGAGGTATCAGACTGTCTATGCTCGTGACCCTGGTGCTGTGGCTGCGCCGACAGCAGGATTGCATTTCACTGAGGAGTTGATATCCCGCTTAAGGGACTATGGAGTAGAACTAAGATTTATAACTCTCCATGTTGGTCCTGGGACATTTCAGCCTGTAAAGACGGAGCGTATCGAAGAGCATAAAATGCACTCTGAAAGATATTACATCCCGGAGGGTTTGCTTGAATACCTTGAAGAGAAGCGTAGTGCTGGCAATAGAGTAGTAGCAGTAGGTACTACCTCTGTCAGAGCATTAGAAGATGCTGCTGTAAGACGTCAGACAGGTGCTTGGGTGGAGACGGATCTGTTTATAAAGCCAGGCTATCAGTTCAAGGTAGTGGATGCTTTGATAACCAATTTCCATCTTCCTAAGTCTACTCTTATGATGCTGGTAGCTGCGATAGGCGGCTATGAGCACATTATGAATGCCTATAGGATAGCTGTAGAGAATAGATATAGATTCTACTCCTTTGGGGACGCAATGCTCATTATCTAGGGAGGATTATGGATATCGATCATACCCAGTTCTCTTTTGAGGTTCATGCTACAGATGGGCTTGCAAGAGCCGGAAGGTTGACTACTCCTCATGGGGACATAAAAACTCCAGTATTCATGCCCGTAGGTACCCAGGCAACTGTCAAGGCTATGAAGCCTGAAGATGTAGATGCACTTGGGGCTCAGATAGTGCTCTCCAATACCTATCATCTCTATCTTCGCCCTGGTGTAGAGATAGTGGCAAAGGCGGGTGGACTACATAACTTCATGCGTTGGCCCAAGCCTATACTTACAGACAGTGGAGGCTTTCAGGTATTTAGCCTAGCTTCTCGAAGAGAGATACTAGATAATGGGGTGCGATTTCGTAGCCATATTGATGGGAGCGAGCATCTATTTACGCCCGAAAACGTGATTAAATACCAAGAGTTTTTGGGTGCAGATATAATCATGGCCTTCGATGAGTGTGCTCCCTATCCTGCGGATAAGAGCTATGTCAAAGAGGCCATGGAAAGAACTCACAGGTGGCTCGAAAGGTGCGTAGCTTCTAAAACACGCCCTGATCAGGCTTTGTTTGGAATAGTCCAGGGAGGAATATGGCCTGATCTACGGGAAGAAAGTGCTCTCTTTGTCTCCTCCATGGATCTTCCAGGTTATGGAATAGGTGGCCTTAGCGTTGGTGAAGACAAGGAGCAAATGCTTGAAGCTCTTTCGATCGTGACCGCTATACTTCCGATGGACAAGCCTCGTTACCTCATGGGGGTAGGGTCTCCAGAGGATCTGCTGAACGGCATTGCTCTGGGTGTAGATATGTTTGACTGCGTTTTGCCTACACGTAATGCGCGTAATGGAGCCCTTCTCGTGCCAACTGGCAGGTTGAATATCAGGAATGCGCAATTTAAAGAGGATTTCAATCCTATACAGGAGGATTGTGATTGCTATACCTGCAGTAACTTTACGCGTGCGTATCTTCATCACCTCTTTAGAGCCGAAGAGCTGCTAGCTTATACCCTGGCTACTACCCATAACCTTAGATTCCTTGTCAGGTTGATGGATGGCGCCAGAGAGGCCATCCTAAAAGGGGAGTTTGAGAATTATAGACAGCAGTTCCTAGCTAAATTTCAACCACCAGATCCCGAGGCAAGAAAGCTCAATCGTGAGAGGCGCTTAGTCGGATTGTTTGAGGAAACTAAGTAGAATTTAAACTTGGAGTGCTTGTGAAAGATATTGAGAGTTACTGTATTCCATATTGTGGCATTGATATAGTAGAGGTCCCTCGTATAGCAGCAGCGTTGGAGCGTTGGGGAGAAAGGTTTTTGAATAGAGTATATACTGCTAGAGAAAGGGATCTGTACTCGCGCAAGTTGTTGTCACTTGCTGCTAGGTTTGCTGCTAAGGAGGCGGTTATGAAGGCTTTGGGGACCGGGATGCGTGGAGTGGGTTGGAAGGAGATAGAAGTTGTACCAGATCATAGAGGTAAACCTGTGCTGCATCTTTACGGTAGAGCTTTGAATAGAGCCAAGGAGCTTGGAATACAAAGCTGGGATATAAGTCTCACCCACTCTCGCGACACAGCAATAGCAAGCGTTGTGGCTATAGCTCTAAAAACAGTTGAGGAGTAGGGAAGTGATACCCGTTGTAACCGCAGATCAGATGAGATCTATAGAGCAACTGGCTTTCACGTCTGGAGAAACCGTAGAGTCCCTCAGCCAAAGAGCTGCGGAGTCCATAGCTGATGAGATTCTCAGGCTTATAAGGGAAGAGTTATTACACCCTCCTGTGGCTGTTATCGCGGGGCCAGGGAATAATGGATTGGACGCTATCAAGACCGCAAATATACTTGCTAATTCTGGAATTAGTGTCAAAGTCTTTTCTTGGAAGAGGCAGGAAAGTAATTCCCAGCAAGCAGAACTTGAAGATGTGCTCGATGAATCAAGGACCATACTAGATGGTATTTTTGGTATTGGCCTTTCTAGAAATGTAGAGGGTGAGGCTGCACAGATCATTGAAAGATTGAACTCATTCAGATCTGAAAAAGATGCTAGGACCGTCTCCATTGACATTCCTAGCGGCTTACATTCAGATAACGGTCAGGTTATGGGGGTGTCCATTGTTGCAGACTATACAGTTACTCTTGGCTATCCCAAGAGCGGACTCTATACAGGAAAGGGCCCAGAGTCCTCAGGAGTGATCATCCATAAGCCTTTGGGATTTACTATTCCCGAAGACTTTAGCCCATTGGCTTGGGGCTTTACTCAGAATAATTACAAAGTTAAGTTTCCAGAAAGAAAGATAGGGTCACACAAGAACGATAATGGGCGCCTAATAGTTCTGGGCGGTAGCCTCAAGTACCCTGGGGCCCCAGTTCTTGCAGCGAGAGCAGCGGCGAGAGCAGGTGCCGGCTATGTGACGGTAGCTTTCCCGAGATCGCTTTACTACACGATAACCTCCCATCTCAATCAAGAGACCGTTTGGCCTTTACCTGAAGCTGAACCCTTTACCTTAGGTCCAGCATCTGTGGAGGAAGCGCGTGAGGCAGCTTCTACCTACAAGGCGTTAGTGGTTGGTAATGGCGTCGGTAGAGAGGAAGCAACAGTAGACTTTGTCTTGGAACTTCTGGGATTACCTGGGCCTGAGCAACGCCGCGCCATAGGTTTTAGGCCTTCTCCTAACCTCCCAAAGAAGAACGATAAGCATCAGATTCCTCCTACGGTAGTTGATGGCGATGGTCTATTTGCCTTAGCTTCTCAGGATAGCTGGTGGGTATCCACTCCTCAGGTCCAAATCCTTACACCTCATCCTGGGGAGATGGCGCGACTTGTAAATAAGCCTGTTTCTGAGGTCGAGTCTGATAGGTTTGGGCTGTCTGTATCTTCTTCTAAAGAGTGGGGTAAGGTGGTGCTTTTGAAGGGTGCTTATCCATTGATTGCAAAACCTGATGGTGAAGTATACCTGCTAATCGAATCTCATCCAGAAGTCTCAAGCGCAGGTACAGGAGATGTGTTAGCAGGACTATGTGGCTTCTTTCTTTCTCTAGGCTATCCTGCTGCTGATGCGGCTCAAGCCGCACTGGTGTTAGGATCTAGGGCAGCTAGTATAGCGAGCGAAACAGTTTCTAAAAATTGTGTTGGTGCTACGGACTTGATAGATGCTCTTCCCGCTGCAAGAATGTCTTTGTAATTGATTAGGAGAGCTTAGGCGCTATGCTAGCCGAGAGAGTTAAGGTAGCAAAAGGGCCCACATGGGTAGAGGTGGATTTGAATGCTGTAAGGCATAATCTTAGACTCTACTTAGATAAATGCCCAGGGTCGAGAATAATCGCCGTGGTTAAGGGCGATGCCTATGGGCATGGGATTGTAGAAATCTCAAAGGTCGTACTAGATGCTGGTGCATGGGGGCTAGGAGTTGCACGAGTAAGCGAGGGACTGTTGCTAAGATCTAGTGGCATAGATGCTCCCATAATAGTTTTGGGCTATTCTAGTGAGCAGGAGATACACCAGGCTGTGGCTTCAGATCTTGCTCTCAGCGTCTCCAACGAAAAAATGCTCGATTGGATTCTAGCAACTGTTAGAGAGATTGGTAGGACCCCACGCATTCATCTTGAAGTAGATACTGGTATGCGTCGGTTGGGGGTCAAGTTTGAAGATGCTGCCCAAATAGTCCACTATATCCACAACACGAATAGTGTCTACCTAGAAGGTATCTTCACTCATTTCGCTAGCGCCGATGACCCTGAGGGGTTTTTGTTTAGGCGCCAACTTAGTATGTTTCAAGACCTTATACACCTTATCAGGGAGAGAGGCGAGCTTCCTCCCATAGTGCATGCTGCCAATAGTGCGGCTGCTCTCTACGCCCCAGAGAGCCACTTTGATGCCGTCAGAATTGGCATTGGACTGTACGGTGTTCAACCTCTACAATTCAAGACTTATCCTCTTAGACCTGCTATGGCTCTCCGCTCAGTAGTTGCCAGGGTGCTTGACGTACGTGCAGGTGAAGGGGTAAGCTACGGACATACGTATATTGCCAAGGAAAGCCATAGAGCAGCAGTCATACCTTGCGGTTATGCTGATGGCTATCCGAGGATTCTAAGCAACAGGGGAGAAGTCATCGTAAGCGGTGTGAGGTGTCCGGTTATAGGTAAAGTCTGTATGGATAACCTTATAGTGAGACTACCTGAGGGGGTTGATACTAGAGTTGGTGACGCAGTAACGCTCATCGGGAGTCAAGGGGACGAGACGGTTGACGCAGGCTACTTGGCAAGACTTGCAGGAACTATACCTTATGAGATCCTTTGTGGGATAGGGCGAAGGCCAGAGAAGATATATATAAATTGAACAGGAGGTAGTATTTCATGCTTCGACGTAGAGATCTAAAAGGTACTGAGGAAGGTAACCAACAGCAAACTTCACAGACCGAAGCTCAGAACCAAGAAACCACTCAGCAGCCTCAGGCTCAGTCAGCATCTTCGAATATTAGTCCCAGTGGGCTCTCTTGGCGGCCGATGAGACAGACCAATGAGGATTGGCGTCCTCAACGTGCAGGTACACCTACAGGTGATGAGAGCGTCATCGGCCCTGATGACTTCTTCAGCGGCAACTACAAGTCTGAGAGGGGAGTAAGAGTCCAGGGTAGAGTAGAGGGTTCTATTGAATCCAAAGGGCATATATTCATAGAAGAGCAAGCTCAGGTCAATGCCGATCTAGTTGCAGAAGATATAACAGTTGCCGGAAGATACAATGGTAAGGTTGAATGCAGGCGCCGTTTCGAGATCACTCCAACAGGTATAGTAACGGGCGAGATAAATACTGACCTTCTAGTAGTACAAGAGGGTGGTTACTTTGATGGTAAGCTGAAGATGAAGGATAGATCAGGTCGTGTGGCTCAGGCTCAGAAGCAACAAGCTCAGGTTGCTGTTCAGAGACAGACGCAGAAAACAGATGACCAATCTCCGGCACAAGTTTAGGTATTGCAAGATTGGATTGCAATAGACTGGATGTATAATCTCTTATGAAGAGCAGTAGAGATCTATTATTACCTTTCGTTGTCTTCACAGCAGGCGCGACTGTCATGGCAACTGAGATGGGAGCATCGCGCCTGCT
>JBHORE010000039.1:0-18071 GCA_042408415.1 Thermobaculum sp. | reverse complement strand
CTGGAGGAGATAGACCGTATAGTACCTCTTGGAGAGAACCGAGCATAGCTGATTTGACCTCGACCTTCCCAGATGGGACAATAACGATCAACGACGAGTATCTGTCGAGACGACGTTTGGGAGGTGACAGCGTTGGAGGATTCACAGAGCCAGTTAGGCCCCCTGGTGCAGGTAGGTATAGTCGTGAGGGATATAGAGACGGCAGCAGATAGATGGGCAGAGGTGTTGGGTCTACCACGTCCAGAGGTGATCACCACGGACCCAGTGGAGGTGTCTCACACCGAATACATGGGAGCTTCGACTCCCGCGCGCGCCAAACTGGCGTTCTTCCACTTAGGGCAGGTGTCTATAGAGCTGATAGAGCCAATGGGCGGTCCCAGCACCTGGCAGGACCAGCTCGGAGAGCAGGGGGATAGCCTCCATCACGTTGCCTTCAGGGTGCAGGGCATGAGGGATGCGATGGAACGCCTGAACTCTCAGGGGATAAGGTTGCTACAACGCGGGGACTACACCGGCGGGAGATACGCCTACCTGGATGCCAGAGAGGCGTTGGGGACCATCCTCGAGCTGTTGGAGGACGACCAAAGCCCCTAGCCGTTCTTCTAGGTGCACACCTAGAAGAACGACCGATACCTCCTATCTGCCCCAGGACGTATCCTAGGACAGAGATAAGAAGGAGGTAATAAGCTATGGAAAGCAGGACAGGAGCTCTCGTAGAGCTCTCCGACCAGCTTGCGGACCTGGTGGAGCTCGCTGGAGGCTGGGTGGTGAAGGTGGACGCGCGTTCAGGCCACCCAGCTTCCGGTATTATATGGTCCGGCGATGGCAGGATAGTCACCGCCGATCACGCCATCCAGCGTGAGGAGGACATCAGCGTGACGCTGGCCGACGGCGCTACCCACAGGGCTAGGGTGGTGGCGCGCGATCCCGGCTCGGATCTAGCGCTGCTATCGGTCGATGCTAGCGCGCTGCCCACTCCGGAGATCGCCCAACGCACCGACGTCCATGTGGGCAACATAGTGCTCGCGTTGGGCAGGCCCGGTGGCCTGATGGCCTCCTTTGGCGTGGTGAGCGCCGTTGGCGGCAGGTGGCGCACGACCACTGGGGGCATGCTGGACGCTTACGTACGCAGCGACGCCATGCTGTACTCCGGCTTCTCAGGGGGGCCGTTGGTGGATGTCAGGGGGAGATTAGTGGCGATCAACAGCTGGACGATCAGCCGGGGAGCGGGCTTTGCAGTGCCAGCGTTCGTGGCCAGCAAGCTGATAGAAGCCTTGGCCACCGGGGGCATCAAGAGGGGATACCTTGGCATAGCCACGCAGCCGGTAACCATCGCCGATGTGCTGCGCTCCCGCCTAGGTATAGGCCAGCGCTCGGCGCTCATGCTGGTGAACGTGGAGCCAGGATCACCTGCAGACGCAGCCGGCCTCGTGATGGGTGACGTGCTACTGTCGTTCGATGGCGTCGAGCTGCACGGTCCCGAAGATCTGCAAGCGCTGTTGACCGCTGACAGGATAGGGCGCCCGGTGCCCACCAAGCTGCTGCGCGGGGGCCAGCTGATGGAGGTATCCGTCACGCCAGGGGAAAGGAGCTAGCCATGGAGGAGAACGTGAGTCCAAGAGCGTTGGCGGCATCCGTGGATGCCGCCAACGTGGCAAGACAGTTACTCGAATCGATCGTGCTCATCAGATCCCATCATGGGGTAGGCTCCGGAGTCGTTTGGCGCCCCAATGGCCTGATCTTGACCAATAGCCACGTCGTGCCTCAAGCCGAGGTGGAGGTACAACTACGGTCCGGCGATAGACTAAAGGCCAGCGTGGTAGCACGAGACGAGTCGCTGGATCTGGCAGCGCTGGCGATCCCCTCCAGGGACCTGCCGAGCGCTCCAGTGGGCGACTCAAGCCAAGTCAGGGTAGGGCAGCTAGTCCTGGCCGCAGGGTTTCCCCTGGGTGTAAAAGACGTCGTAACCGCAGGAATAGTTACCTCCGTGGGGCCGGTGAGCATGTTCCGCAGCCGCAGACCCTTCATCCAGTCAGACGTCTCGCTCGTGCCTGGCAACTCGGGTGGCCCTCTGGCCGATGCCAGAGGGCGTGTGATAGGCATAAACTCGATGGTGATCAGCCCGGGGTTGTCCCTCGCGATCCCCTCCGCCGAGGCGCAAGCCTTCTTGGCAAGCACCTTTAGGCCCAGGGCAGTGATAGGTGTACGCCTGGTGGAGGCACCGATTGGAGGTGGCATGGTAGTAGGGGTGGAAAGCGGGAGCTCGGCTGAGCGCGCTGGGATAAGGCGATACGATGTGCTACTTGCTATCAACAACCGCAAGGTGGACAGCTTGGAGGACGTCGCAAGCGTGCTTGGGAGTGCGGGGGCCTCGCCAATTGAGCTACGCATCCTCCGAGATGGGCAGGTGTTGACGATCGAGCTCGTTCCCGACCTGCGATCTGCAGCCTGAGGTGCCACATGGTCAGGGTGGGCATAGTGTCTCCTTATCCAGCCCTTCGTGCCGGGATAAGAGCCATGCTGGCCAGCGAGGCCGACCTAGAGGTGGTAGCCGAAGGGGAGAGCCTGGCGAGCGTGCTATCCGTGGGGGTGGATGTGCTCCTGTTGGACTCACCAGAGGGGGGTAGTCCGCCGGAAGGCGCTGGAGCACTGGTGATCTTGAGCGACAGGCTGGAGCACGCCCTGTTGGGAACTGGCATGCCAGTAGGGTTTCTGCTGCGCGATGCCTCTGCTGAGGAGTTGGTCGCCGCCGTCAGAGCGGTCGCCAGCGGGCTCTCCGTGCTCTCCCCCGCGTTGGCCACTCAGATAGCACGCCGTGAAGTGGAGGAAGTCCCCCTCACGGCGCGCGAGATCGAGGTGCTAGCTCTCATGGCCGATGGCCTGCCGAACAAGGCCATAGCCGCCCGATTGGGGATAAGCGAACACACCGTCAAGTTTCATGTGGGCTCCATCCTCGCCAAGCTCGGTGCCTCTAGTCGTGCCGAGGCCGTGGCCATAGCCGCTCGTAAAGGAATCCTATTCCTATAACATAGCTTACTTGGCTCCCGCGCGTTGACTCTCATATACGATGGCGGTGCTATCATAGACGTCTATGGGCGGTAACGCAAATGAGGGTTCTCTATGTTAAGTCGAATCAACATTCTGTGGCCAATGATCCCTTCCACCACACCCTAGATATAGCGGCGAGGTCGCTGGGCGTAAAACCAAGGACACTCATACATGATCCCGCTCAGAACATTCGAAGCGGGGCGGCCCTTCTAGCTATGTATGAGCGGCATTTGGTGAACACCATCCGATCCCTCCAAGTGGTACGGGGCCGTGGCCAAGTACAGCGGCTCGGACGTGCTGCAGGCTGCGAAGGCATCTGCTGATGAAGTCTACGCTACGATCAATCAAGGAGCCGGGCACATCCTCACCAACGGCCAAGTGGTTTACCTGCACGCCAAACACGCAGCGCCCGACCGCAGCACATTACGAGGGCTTGGACTACGTAACCCACACCGGCGGCGTAGAGTGCCCTCCTGGTCCGGCATGTCAGTTCGTGCCAGCTTTGTACCAGCAGTTCTCAGATGATCCATCGGACTACGGCAACTACGATCTGGCCAACCGACCGGCCGATGGTCTCAAGATACGGTACATCATCCACGATACAGAAGGCTCCTACGAAAGCGCTTTAGGGACATTCACCACGCCAAGCTACGTTAGCGCCCACTACCTCATCAGATCCTCTGATGGCTTCGTCACCCAGCTGGGCACATTTACGTGGCATGAGATAGACGTCCAAGATTACTATGACGTGACCTTCAACTCCCCGCAGGATTATAAAGTAGTGAACGGCGAAGAGCAGCTCTACCTTATCTCACTGAATCATGGAATTGTCCTCGTGCGAGCTGAAGCTGGGCAGGTGATTTCTTGGAGATGACGGGGAACAAAGGGACTTCACGTGTGCGACAGGTTTACGAACGCATGGCCACAAGCTACGATGGGGCCATGCGTTAGCTGGAAAGGTGGTTGTTGCTTTGCGCTAGGCAGAAGCTATGCGCGTGGGCCATGGTGACGTGCTAGAGGTGGCGGTAGGCACAGGGCTGAACCTGCAGTACTATCCCACTGATACACGCAGCCCAAGCATGCTAGATATAGCTCAGCAACGAGCGCATGAACTGGGTAGAAGCGTGGACCTGCGATTGGGTGATGCCCAACATCTTGATTTCCCCGATGAGTCGTACGATGCCGTCGTCTTCTCGCTGGCCCTCTGCACTATTCCTGACCCTGTCAAGGCACTAGCAGAATCAGGGAGGGTGCTTCGTCCTGGTGGGCTTCTACTCCTCCTGGAGCACGTGCGCAGCCGGGTCATCATCGTACGTGTTGTTCAAACGCTACTTGAGCCGTTTGCGGTGCGCTTGTGGGACGACCACCTGCTACGGGATCCCCTGGATCACCTAGGAAGCTTCGTCGTGGAAAGTGTGGAACGTAGGGCCCTCGGAGTAATCGAGCTTGTACTGGCGCGCAAGCCCTGGTGAACCCTAGTATGTGCTACCCCCAATCCTGGATGGCCCCGCCTAACGGCGAGCGTGTAGTGCTCCGGCCGCTGCCATAGACGGCTGACTAGAGAGTCGCTGCTGTGGAGATGGCTACCTCCGCATAGACGCCTGGTAGATGTACGCACGTGCCGCGTCGTGGTAGCTCTCCGCTAGCAGTGGGCGATCAGCGGCTGGTAGGCCCCCGAGGTCTAGCTGTCATAGGGCAAACTGGACCTTAGACCAGTTAGCTATTAGCAGATGGATGTCGTCGTGGGCTTGTAAGAGGTGTACGACATATCGTGGTCGTACGCTCGATCCCCTGGAGCATCATACAAAGGTGTGCGTGCGATGCGTTAGGCTAAGTGCCTAGAGCTTGATAGCCTCAAGCACGCAGTGCAGAGGTATGTCCTTGATCCATGGCTGAGAAGCTGTCTTCACAAACACCTCGCTAGGCTCTGGCTCCTCCAAAGCTGTTACAGCCAGTCCAGCAGCTCGTATAGCGCGGAAGTACCAAGATAGTGGACGATGGTAAGCTTCAGTCTCCCACAGCTCTCCGTTGGGGCCGTGCCAGGGCACCATCGAGGTCTGCAGCTGCCTATAACTCCTGACCTTGCGCCACACGATCTGCTCAGCGCCCACCAACTCTATCTGCCAACCAGAGCGGCCCCAGATGTCGAAACAGGGGTGAGATAGGCTTGCCACGAACCTACCACCAGATCGCAGCACACGAGCGGCCTCGTGTATAGCTACATCGGCGCGCTCTATATCCATTAGCGCCATGTTGCTCACGACGAGGTCGAAGCTGTTTGAGTTCAAGATAGAAAGGTTGCTGGCATCTGCCACGTGGTAGACGACGCCCAGAGCTGATACCTCCTCATGCCAGCGGGCTCGTTTGACCATAGCTGCGGAGGCATCCACTCCAGTTACCTTCGCCCCAGCGCGTGCCAACTTACGACTTATGTAGCCGTTGCCACAACACAGATCCAGGACATCCAACCCCGCCACATCCCCCACCACCCCGAGCAGCGTGGGATCTATCAATTCGCGATGCCACAGGTCGCCTTTATCCCCCTGCTTCTCGTCGTACCAAGCGGCCATGGCGTCCCAAGAGCTTGCCATCTTTTCCACCTCCAAGGAGAGATGATACTCACACAGGATAGCAGATCAAGATCACGTGTGTTAGGATCGCCCACTGTTCGCCGTAAGGCTGTAGAGCGTCAAGCTTAGACGGCGCCCAAATACTAACTTGACCTGGATGTCACGGATGGCTATCATGGCACTCAACCTTGAGATATGTTGGGCGTGGTCCCTAGGGCATCGATACATCAAGAGTCGAGGATTCAATAGCATGAAGAAGTTGTATGTTACCACGGGGATAGCAATCACGGCTGGAGCGGTTGCGGTAGCTGCGTTGAAGGTACGTAGCAACCCATCAGCCTGCCCTTATAACCAGCGGTTTGTCCTGGATCTTCCCAGACCGTTCATCTCGCGCAGCAGGCTACAACACCTACTGGATCCTGCTCCAGGACAGCAGCTGCTCGAGGTGGGAGCGGGTACTGGCTACTACTCCCTAAGCGTCGCTCAGCTGATACAACCCGAAGGTGTGCTTCACGTGCTGGACATCCAACAGGAGATGCTTGATCTGCTGATGCGCCGAGCTGAGGAGCACAAAGTTAGCAACATCTTGCCCACTCAGGGGGATGCTCAGAAGCTGCCCTATCCCGACGACAGCTTCGATGGAGCTTACCTAGTAGCCACTCTAGGAGAAGTGGGCGATAAGGCAATGGCTATAAGGGAGCTGCGGAGAGTGCTTAGACCCGGAGGCAGACTGGTGGTGGGGGAAAGCATACCTGATCCCCACATGGTTGGCCTAAGTACTTTGCGCGAGCTTGCAGCAGCAACGGGCTTCACGTTCGAGCGCAGCCTAGGCCATAGATTAGGATATCTCGCAAGCTTTCGATCTGAAGGTTAGATCTGTCTTCTCACCCTACCGCCGTCGTGCGGCCGCAGGGCCGTACTCGATGCCGCCTGCATGCGGTGCATCGGAGGCCAGAAAACCTCTTGGATGACGGGCCGTGATGTCGGAGGGCCCCTCGCTGGCTGAGCTCATCTAGAACCACCACGTGCTTGCGAGGTGTACAGCGCACGCACGTACAAATAATGCGGGCAGCGTACAAGCAACTGCTATCTAAGTGATAGATATTTAACTCGCGTGCGAGACTAGAGTTATATCTAGCCACGAGCCGTTGCGTGGATCTATAATCTCGAGTAAAGTCGCAAGGAGGCAGCAGCTTGTACGTCTGTAATCCCATCAATATCAGCTATAGGTACCAGTTCCACAGAGTGCCCAACAGTGAGCTATGCACGGTGTGCAGGGAGGCCGCCGACCCCTCGCTAGTGCTCTTTCAGGGGCGCTACTACCTTTTCCCCTCCATGACCATGGGTTTCTTGGTGAGCGACGATCTGGTGCACTGGGAATTCCATCGCCTCGAAGGCATGCCCGTCTACGACTATGCCCCTGACGTGCGGGTCATCGGGGAATACCTGTACTTCTCAGCCTCCCACCGCACCAAACCCTGCTCTTTCTATAGGACTAAGGACCCCATAAACGAGGGCTTCGAAGAGATCCAGGGCTCGTTCCCCTTTTGGGATCCTAACCTCTTTGTGGACGACGACGGCAGGATCTATTTCTACTGGGGCTGCTCCAACCAGACACCTATATACGGGGTGGAGCTCGACCCAGCTACCATGAGGCCCAAGGGGGAGCCGGTGGAGCTCATATTCGGAGACTACGCCACCAAGGGCTACGAGAGGAAGGGAGAGGATCACAGGCTACTGACCCCTGAGGAGATAGAAGCGGCAGTGCAGAGGCTGCTGAGCACGATGCCCGACCTCCCAGCGGCAAGCGTCGAGGGGCTGCGCAAGTTCATGGGCAACGACCCTTTTATAGAGGGCGCTTGGATGGACAAGTTCGATGGTAGATATTACCTCCAGTACGCCTCTCCTGGCACCGAGTACAACATATACTCCGATGCCGTCTACGTGTCGGATCACCCTTTAGGCCCGTTCACATTGGCAGATAACAACCCATTCTCGTACAAGCCTGGCGGGTTCATCCCCGGTGCTGGTCATGGCTCGACACTCAGGGATAAGCACGGGAACCTCTGGCATGCTGCCACCATGCGCATCAGCGTTAATCACCCCTTTGAGAGGCGCCTGGGGCTATGGCCTGCCGGCATAGACGAGGATGGCGAGCTGTTCTGCAATCAGAGGTACGGCGACTGGCCTATGAGGATGGAGCAGGGTAGGATGGATCCCTGGCGTGCCCCGGAGTGGATGCTGCTGTCGTACCGCAAGCCAGCCAGGGCGTCATCTTTTGAGGTGGGGAAGGAACCTGCCAATGCTACCGATGAGAACGTACAGACCTGGTGGCGAGCGGCCTCCAATGATCCCGGAGAATGGCTGGAGGTCGACCTGATGGAGGTGTGCGACGTGCACGCTATCCAGATCAATTTCGCAGATGACCACCTGATGTTGCCCCTGCCCGAGAGCGCCCATGTACCTGAAGGTTACGATAGGTGGTTGGACGATCGCAGTCACCACACACGCTGGCTGTTGGAAGGATCATTAGATGGCCAGCAGTACTTCGTGATCGAGGACAAGAGGCAGGCGAAAACCGACTTGCCCCACGACCTCGTGGTGAGCGAAGAGGGCCTGAGAGCACGCTACATCCGATGCACGGTCGTCGAGCTGCCGCACCAGCAACAAGCTTGCATCTCTGGCCTGAGAGTGTTCGGCAGAGGGCAGGGGACCCCTCCAGCTGTAACTCCGGCAGTGCGAGCCAAGATCGAAGGAGACCTAGACCTGCTAGTGAGCTGGGAAGAGGACGGCGCGGTGGGGCACAACGTGCTGTGGGGGCATGCCCCCCACAAGCTGTACCATAGCTGTATGGTATTGGGGAAGAACGAGGTCAAGATAGGTGCGCTCGTCAAAGGACAGCCCGTGTACGTGCGCGTGGACGCTTTCAACGAGGTGGGCATCACGGAGGGCGAGGTGCTGCCGGTGAGGAGCTGAGATCCCTTTAGGGCCAACTCCCGTTGGAGAAGTGGGGCGAGAAGTCCCTGACACGCCCCCTAGGCCATACGCCTAGATAACGTGCGGGCCGAGCCCATCCGTGCGCTGGCGGGTGTAGCGGACTCAGCCTGATGGTACGGTGGCTTGCTTGAACTCATCGTACACTAGCCTACGTGCTTCTGTATCAAATGTGACCAGACCCATGGTGGAGATGCCGTTTAGATCTCGATTGTACGTCATGCGCTCCTTGTAGTCCTTGAGCAGCCAGAAGGTGTAGCCCGCCATGTAGCTCAGTCGACAGGTATCCGTTACCTGCTGCCAGTGGGCTCGGAACTTGGCGGCATGCCACTCCTCGGTACCAGCCTCGTCGGCGGATCCATGGTTGCCGTATATGGACCACGTGCCGTTCTCAGTTATCAGGATGGGCTTCTCAGGATAAGTTGAATGCACAGCATCCAACACTGGACCGAGATCCGAATCCTGTCCGTAGAAGTACCCGAAGTATTCATTGAAGCCTATGACGTCTGCAAGATCAAATGCAGGATCCCAACTACTGGAGGAGGCCCACGTCACTGGCCTGCCTTGTATATCTAGCGCCTTGACAGCGTCCTTCATGTCCTTGATCAGCTACGGTATACCTGAGTGTCCTGCCATATCTGCGACTCGTTCTGCAGACACCATATGATCACGGAGGGGTTGTTCATCTGGTTCCAAACCATCATCATCGCGAGGGCCCTGGAAAGGCCGTATTCCAACTGCAGGGCCTCCTGGGCTGTATCCAGCCACATGTTGTCTATATCATCTAATACGAACAATCCTCTGGAATCGGCAAATGCGTACACATAAGGGTGTCGATTGTACACGCAGTTGCGCACGAAGTTGGCCCCAGCATCTAGCACTAGCTGGAGCTCGCGGTCGTAATCAGCCATGGTCATGGATCCAACTCGCTCAGCGGTCTCCTCATGCCAGTTGACTCCCTTGAGGAACACTGTGTGATGATTCACACGAAGTTGGGCATCGACCACATCCACCCTGCGCATGCCGTAGTTGACCGTGAGGCTGTCTTCCAACTTATGGTGTGAGTGTAAGTTGTTCAATAACCAAGCTTCCAGGCGATATAGCACTGGATCACTAGGCTTCCACCATCTCGCACTCGGGATATCGAACTCAAAAGCGACGACTCGGGTCTGACCTGGGGCCACCTTTACCTCCTTTGATTTAGGAGCAGCCCCTGTGGCTGGGCCTGGGCTGACGCACAACAGCCTGGTAATAGGGTGGCAACCGTAGTTATGGAGGACGACCCTTACATCAAGCTTGAAGTCTGATGCGGCGGCGAGCAACTTCACGATACTGAGAGGGGCAACAGCCTCGATGTAGACATCCCTGGTAATGCCAGCATATGGCCAGTAATCCACGGGCTTGTAGGGTAGTTCCCTGTCATCGGTCACCGGAGTAGGATTGGTAACCACAGGATCGTATGAACTCCACCACCTGCGACGAAACACACGCACGGCTATGAGCGCGGTCCGTCCGGGCCGGACGTACCTGGAGATATCAAGAGCAAAAGGTGTGTGACCTCCTTCACGCACACCTATTAGGTGTCCGTTGACGTACACCCATGCCCTGTAGCTCACGCCAAGAAAATGTATCCGAACGGCCTTGTGCTTCCAGCCCGCAGGTACATGCACGCGCTTTCTGTACCAAGCGTATCCATCGTAGAACGCAGTCCCTTGACCGTATCTACGGCCATCGTAGGTACCGAAGTCGGGAGTATCGTACAGATCCCACGGCAACGGGACCTCTACCTGCCTCCAATCGGAGTCGTCATAACAGGGAGAGTACCACCTATGTGCCATGCCCTCATCTTCAGGATCGAACCGGAACCTCCAAGTGCCGTTGAGATCGATATAGCCTCTACTAGCCTCCCGATGCTGCCAGGTATCGAACGAGGGCACTGGAAGACCATACTGAAACAGCACGCTCGTGCCATCGATGCGTCTTATGTGAGTATCCATTGGCTCTCGTGGGCTATCGGCCTGGCTTGTTCTAAACATAAGCCTTGGCAACGCCATGAAGGCTGCCGCCGCGGCAGCAGAAGAGCGTAGGAATAAACGTCTCGAGAACCTGTGCTGGACTTGCATGCTTTCCTCCTATGGGAATTGCAGGCCGCGCCGCAGGGTATGCATATATTATATATAAGAACGGCTCCGTGATGAACCTACATGCCTCCCAACGCATCTAAGTGCTTACAGCAACACCGCTTATAAGCAGGCTGCCGTGAGCGGGCACGACGAGCTCGACTCCGTGCCTGCTTAGATCCTCGCCGCTTGCCTCCCAAGCTCGATCGCCATCTACATCGTGCAGCAAGTACCTCTGATCACGAGATAGGCCTTGTGGTATCACCCTGAGGCTGCAGGTTTGCCCTGAGGCTCGAAAAGCCAGCAGGGCGAACCTGCTCGCATCCGGGGCAGAGAGCTGCCAGACGTCCCACCCCTCGTGCCAAGGGGAGGTCAACAGGTACCTACGGCCGGCGAGCAGGGGCCTTATGACCGCCTTGTACTCCGACACAGCTCGGGAGAGCTGCTCGATCTCCTCCGCGTCCCAACTACCTAGATGTGTGGACACGCCGAAGGCCCCGCACATCCTGCTGCGGCACTCGTAGGCACCTCCGCGGTCGAGGACCCAGGTGTTCAGCCACAGGAGCGGCAGGAAGTACCCCGCCCCCTGCGCGTGTTGGCGGCAGCTTGCGGCCCTGTAAGTATAGTCCGAGAGCCACTGTGCGTGGGTATACCGCAGCATCCCGAGATCTGCCCGATGCCCTCCGCTGGCGCAGTTCTCGATAACCAACCCGGGGCAAACGCGGCGTATCTCTGATAGCACGCGATAGAGACCGAGCGTGTGGGCGTAATGACCGTCACCGGATTGGTGGCCGTGGTCCGGGTTATTGCAGCCGGGCCCATAGCCCATGTTGTAGTCCCATTTGAGCCAATCCACACCGTACTCCTGTACCACCCTGATGATCTCGCGCGACATCCATTCTTGAGCATCGGGGTTGCCCAGGCAGAGATGGCCGGCCACCTCATCTCCCCAGGTGCGTGTTATGGGGATCCCGTCGCGGGTGGCCAGCCAGTCCGGGTGCTGAGAGGCCAAACTGCCCTGCATGTCCACCCTCTCCGGCTCCACCCAAAGGCCGAAGCGCATCCCCATAGACCTAACGCGGTCGCCGAAGGATCGCAGCCCCGAAGGGAACTTGCTGCGATCTTCGACCCAATTGCCCCAGCCGGAGACGTAGGATTCGGGACGGCGTCCGGCGAACCAGCCGTCATCGATGACGAACACCTCGCACCCAACCTTCGCTGCTAGCTCGGCCTCAGCCATCAGCCTGCCCTCATCTATGTCCCCCTCGTAGGCGTACCAGTGGTTGTACTGCACCCAGGGCCAATCCTCAGGCACGGACGGCGCTAGGTGATGGCGTTGCCACTCATGCAGCTCATGGGAAGCGTCGTCCAAGCCACCGGTGAAACCCCACAGGATGGCAACCGGGAGGTGCAGAGTCCCCCCGGGAGGCAGGACATGCTCGAAGTTGCGCAATCCCAGGACCACCCGCACGCCCCCGGCGACGTGAGCCGCAGTCATTTGCCAGTGACCAGACCAAAGCATCGCTCCCGCTATGCCGCGGTCACCTGCCTGCAGCGCGAACCAGGGTATGAAGTCCCCGGTGGACCTACCATCTTCGGCAGATGTGTAGGCTCTCGGGCGCGATAGGGCACGTCCCAGGTCATCTAACGTCCATAGCGCGTACCCCCTTGGGGGAAGACCGTCATCGTAGGCGCCTCCTCGGAGCACGCTGAACGTAGCCTCCGACGAGGGCCTGCAGGTGATATATAGGGAGGCAGGGTTGCTGATCGACACCGGCCCGTCGCCGAAGTTTCGTAACCGCGTCTCCCAGGCCACGACCGCAGTACCTGGGTACAGCCTCAATGTTATATCCACCATGAGGGTAGTGTCGGCGATGCGACCCAACAGCCTGAGGGCCTACTCACCAGAGGGCTCGACCAGCGTCTGTCCCTGCACCTGGCATATCTCGTAGGACAGGGCACCATCAGAGCTTCCAAAGACAGGGCTGGGATGGGGATCCCAGCCCTGGGTAGCACAGGTCAAGCGCGTGAGGCGGAGCAAGCCGCCTGCGTCTGTATCCAGTCCAAAGGTCAGGTGGTCGTTGCCTATCTCGTAGCTCCCATGATCATCGTCAGCCCTGGCCCATATCTTGGCACGTGCGTCTGCAGGCATCAGCATCTCCTCAGGAGACCTTGCCGGTCTTCAGGAGGTTCTCCAGCTTGGGTCTAACCTCCTTCATGGCGTCGGCCGCGGTCTTGTCGCCTCGGAGGACGGCGTCCCAGGCAGGATTGAACACGTCTCGAAACTCCACGACGTACCCTCCAAAGTACTTACCCATCTTGTCGCCTGGGGTGCGTAGGATGCTTTGATCGAGCTGGTCGAGAAACACCTGCTTGTGCTCGGGCGGCACCTTGGGGTTGAGAAACACCTCGCTGTTGGCCAGCTTCTTTAGCGGGGGCACGCTCTGCCCAAGCTCGGCGACGATCTTCTGACCGTCCTCGGAGCAGCAGAAGGATATCCACTTCCAAGCGGCTTCTTTGTTCTTAGCCGCGGATGTCATGGCAAGGGGGGAATACCAGCCAGTGGACACCCTGACTTTACCCTTGGGGAAAGGCGCGACGTCCCACTCGAACTTGGCATCCCGGTAGCGCACCATCGCCCACACACCGTCGAACACCATGGCTACGTTGCCGCTCAGGAAGGATATCTGCCCCTGCTGCTGGAACTGCGGGCTAGGAGATATGTAGTGCTTCACACCCAAGTCGGCCACGAACTGCAGGCCCTCAGCAGCCGCGGGCTCGTCGAGGGGGACCTTACCATCTTTGGTGATCACCTCTCCACCGTTGCCCCAAACCCACAGCCACGGCACCCAAGAGGCTTGAGGGTCGAAGGCGTACTGCTTGATGCGTCTGGGGTCAAAGCCTGGATCCCCTGGGTGCTTGCCGTTGCGATCCAATGTGAGCTTGCGGCCGTACTCCAGCAGCTGGTCCCAGGTTATGGGCTCCTCGGGGCTCAGAGGTGGAATGCCGGCCTGCTTGAAGAGGTCCTTGTTGTAGAACATCGCCATAGAGCCCCCGTCGTACGGTAGGCCGTAGGTCTTGCCCTCGTACTCCGAGGTGTACCATGCTATGGGCAGGTAGTCCTCCTTGTCGAACCTGCTGTCGTTGGCAATGAAGCTGTCCAGCGGCTCGAGCGCTCCAGCCCTGATCGAGGACGTGATGGTGCAGTCGCACTCGAACAAGCAATCGGGTGGGGTGCCGCTGGCGAGCTTCAGCTGAAACTTCTGGTAGAAGTCTCCTGGTACCTCCTCTATATGGACGGTGATGCCAGGCTCGCGCTTTTGGAACTCATCACGCAGCCTGCGGAACACCTTGAAGATCGCCTCGTCGCCCCGGGCGAAGAAGTTTACCGTGCCGCTGGCGGACCCTCCGCTGGGGGCCGCGGAAGCGGCTGGGGAGCTGCCGGCAGGGGCCGTGGGTCTAGTATTCCCTTGACCTCCAGATCCCCCGCAGGCGCTGAACACCAGGGCCGCACCAAGAGCGCCCACCTGCCTAAGGAAATGTCTGCGACCGTAGCTAACTGTCATCATATGCCTCCTATGTTATGCTTTGATGCCCGTTAGGACTATGCCTTCAATGAAGGCGCGCTGTGCCAGGAAGAACAACAAGATGATGGGAGCTATCATGATCACGGAGACGGCCATGACCAGATGAGTCATGTCGCGGCCCCACTGCAACCCCTGCAGGGCCGCCAGGCCGAGCGCCAAGGTCCGCTTGTCGGCTGAGGAGAGGTACACCAGGGGGCCAAAGAAGTCGTTCCAGTGCGACAAGAAGGAGAAGATAGTTACCACAGCCAACGCGGGTTTGGATAGGGGTAGGATAATGCGGGTGAAGATCACCCAGGAGCTGGCACCATCGATCCTGGCGGACTCATCTAGCTCCAGCGGGATGGTTCGGAAGAACTGTCGCAGCAAGAAGATAAAGAAGGCTCCTCCCCCGAACCAGTAGGGCACGATCAGCGGCAGGAAGGTATCCAGCCAGTGCAGGGCCTTGAACAAGATGAACGTGGGGATGAGCGTGACCGTGTAGGGCACCATGATGGTGGCTAAGATCACCGCGAACACTAGGTCTCTGCCAGGCCACCTTAGGCGAGCGAAGGCATAGGCGCTCATCGCCGACGTAACTACCTGCCCGATCATCGCCAGGAAGGTGATCGTCAGGGTGTTGCGCAGGTACTGCAGGAACGGCAGGGCCGACAGCACCTCTGTGTAATTCTCCCACCTTGGAGGGTTAGGTATCCATTCTGGGGGCAGCACGAATACCTCGTTGGGACCCTTGAGCGAGCTGCTCACCAGCCATGCGAACGGCAGCATCATCAGCACGCCGCCCACGGTTAGGCAGAAGTAGGCCACAGCTTGGCTGATGGCGTGGCGGGCCCTCTTGCCGAGGCGCACGCCGCACTGGGCTTGGGCATAGGAATCTGCTGTGCTTGTTCTAGCTGTGGTCATAGCATCACCCCACTCTCTCTGCTTCGTAGTACACCCATCTGTGCTGCAGCCTGAACATCAACCAGGTCAGCACGACGATGATCAGGAACAGCACCCAAGATAGAGCTGCCGCGTACCCCACCTTGAAGTATTGGAACGCATTTCGGTAGAGATACACCATGTAGAACAGCGCTGAGTCGCTGGGCCCCGCGCTGCCGCTGCCGGTAGGGGTGTAGATCAGATACACGATCGTGAACACCTGGAAAGAGTTTATGATACCTAGTATCAGATTGAAGAAGATGATGGGGGACATCATCGGCACGGTTATATGCCGGAACTTGTGCCAGAAGTTGGCACCATCTATCTCCGCGGCCTCATACAAGTGGCTGGGTACCCCCTGCAATCCCGCCAGAAACACCAACATCGTGCTCCCCAGGCTCATCCACAGGCCGATCATCACCAGCGCGGGGATCGTCCACGTGGGATCTATGAGCCAGCCAGGAGTGGGCAGGCCCAGGTTGCCCAGCATTATATTGAGCAAACCGAAGTCGCGGTTGAGGATCCACCTCCACAGCGCCGCCCCTGCGGCAGCGGGCACCAAGCTGGGCAAGTACCACACCGTGCGGTAGACGGCTATTCCCCTCACCTTCTGGTTCATGAGGACGGCCACCAGGAAGCTTAAGACAAGCGTGACCGGTATGCTGAACAAGCTGTAGTAGACCGTCGCCTTCAGCGAGGTGCGAAACAGCTGGTCCTCAAACAGCATCTGCCGATAGTTGCCCAACCCCACGAAGTGCGGGGGATTGATGATGTTGTACTCGGTGAAGCTTAGGTAGAAAGAGTAGATGATCGGGTAGGCCGTGAAAATCAGCAACCCCAGAATCGCCGGCCCAGCAAAAAGTAGGCCATCTATGCTCTCCCTGCCGCGCAGCCCCCTGAAGGGCCGTAACACACCATATCTAGCTGTAGCTCCTGCCATCTGTAAACTCTTCCTGCACTACATTTTGGCTAGAATCTAGCACAGTCTGATCGACATGTCAATACTTTATGATTTTTTATCTCAAAAACAATCATATTTATGATTATATTTATCCTAATCGATTGACAAGGCAGGGTATATGTAGTAATGTGAAGCCTAGACATCACCATCGTTGGAGGTTACCTTGGAAGATCTAAGAAGCGCCGGGATCGCCATCTCCGACTCCATGGTGCACAGGCTGGCTTATTCCCATGATGCTTGGCCTCTGGGGCTCAAGCAGGCCGTGACGGGGTATCCCTCCTGGGTACCGAGGGCGGTGGCTTGGCCCGAGAGCACGCAGCAGGTGTCCGTGCTGCTACGCTGGGCCAGCGCCCATGGCGTGCCGGTGGTGCCCTACGGAGGAGGCTCCGGCATAGTCGGAGGTGCCCTGGCGAACGAGTCGGCGGTTGTTGTGGACCTCAAGCGCATGGGTAGGTTGTTGGAGGTAGATAGAAGATCGATGCTCGTGCGCGCCCAGGCCGGTATCAGCGGACAGTACCTAGAGGACAGGCTGAGCGCCCAGGGCTTGACGCTGGGGCACTTCCCCCAATCCATCATGGCCTCCACGCTGGGGGGATGGCTTGCCCACAGGGCCGCGGGCGTGACCTCAACCCGCTATGGCAAGATCGAGGACATGGTGATAGCGCTGGAGGTCGTGCTTCCCTCTGGCGAGGTGGTGCGCACCCGCCAGGTACCTAGGGCCTCCACCGGGCCGGATATAGATCAGCTGTTCGTGGGCTCGGAGGGCTGCTTTGGGATAGTTACCGAGGCCACTCTGCAGGTGTACGCGGCCCCCGAGGTCCGTCGCTGGTGCAGCTACGTCGTGGAGGATTTCGAGAGGGGCCTTGAGGCCGTGCGGCTAGTGCTGCAGCGCGATCTCCGGCCGGCAATCGTGAGGTTGTACGACGCGACGGAGGCCAGCCCATTTCTGGAACCCTGGGGGCAGGCAGGCAGCTGCCTGCTCCTTTGGGGTTGCGAGGGATTTGATGACCAGGTGAGGTTGGAGCTGGCGCACATAGAGGCCAGCTGTGGATCTGTGGGGGCGATGGCGCTGGGAAGCGGCCCCGCCGAGCTCTGGTGGAGCAGGAGGTTCAACACCTTGGGACTTATCCGCCCACTCCTGGACCCGCTGGGAGTGGCGGATGCGCTAGAGGTGTCGGCCAGTTGGAGCCGCATCGGACAGATCTACGGGGCCATGCGTGCGGCGATGCTGGAGGCCGCCGGCGAGGGAGGCTCGGTCTACGGCCACCTCTCGCACGCCTATCGCTCCGGAGCCAACCTGTATATGATATTCTCGGCCAGGGCGAGGGATGAGTCCTTGGTGGAGCAGAAGTACTACGACGTGTTGGCAGCGGCCTTCGAGGCATGTCTGTCCTTGGGAGGGAGCTTATCCCATCACCACGGCGTGGGGCTGGGCAAGGCGCGATGGCTCGAGCAAGAGTGGGGATCGACCGGGCTGCAGGTGTTGCACGCCGTCCAGAAGGCGCTAGATCCCGCGGGGATAATGAACCCTGGGAAGGGGTTGCATGCGGGTTGGGAGGCTGGAGATGCTAGATAGATACAAGGACGCGATCCTACGCAACGCCGCGGCGCACGAGCAGGACCTGTTCGCCACGCCCGAGGTGTGGGCCCTAGGTGATCACGCCCTTGCCGTATCCCGCAGGGCTCTCCTGCTGCGGCTCCTGCTTGAAGGCCACATAGGCTGGTCCAGGGAGCTGGCCGACGTGATCTACTCGGCGCTTACCGACGGCGCGGCGGCTGCTTTCTCGGTGTACGGCCACGGGGGCGATGCTCCTCCCGACGAGACGGCATACCTACGAGCGGCTAGGGCCGAGGCCGTGGCCGCGGGATGCGC
>JBHORE010000038.1:0-21182 GCA_042408415.1 Thermobaculum sp. | reverse complement strand
CTACTTCACTAAATACCAGGAAATGTACAGAATGCAGGTAGAGGCAGAGCGAAGACGCAAGAGGTATGTACCTACATCAACGTCGCTGAAAGGACCTGAGAGAAATAAGCCTGTACGGCAGGGAAGCAGAAGGCGCAGGGCCAGGAAGTAGGCCTAGCCTATACGTGATGAAAATATTCTAGACAGTAACCATACAATCACCGCCAGTATCGCAACAAGCAGGGATGCATATAGCCAATCGATTTGAGAGCCAGGGAACCTACCCATAGCCCTGCCGATTACAACCACTATCCAGACAAGCGGAAATAGCAGGACAATCGTAGCCAATAACAAACCCGCAAGATTCCAAAAACTCCGGGCATGCGGTGGTGGGGGTTGAGGAGACTCCTCAACCCGCTTAGAGCCGCCAGATTCAGTCGTATTTACCTCTCCCTTGACAGGATCCTCAGAATTGATATTACTCATTCTTCTTATCAGGACGTAGATGTCATAAGAGAATCAGCCACATTGGCAGCAGCTCGATTATAAACTGGAGTGCGCCATTCTGGGTAACGCCCATCTATCCCTCTAGCTATATTTTCGTACAGAGCCTTAAGCTCACTCGTTATAGGACCCGCGCCTCCATTACCAATCCTTCTTCTATCAACCTCCCCTACAGGCACTACTTGAGCACCAGTTCCACATAGGAATATTTCATCAGCTACGTACAGCTCTGTTCTGTCTATACTCCGCTCAACAGTGGGGATACCTAGTATATCCTTAGCAATGGTAATTAGAGTAGAACGAGTTATACCAGAAAGGATGTTATCTGATACTGGAGGTGTAACGAGCACTCCATCCATTACCAGGAATATGTTCTCCGCGCTGCCTTCCGATACATGACCGCTATCAGTAAGCACAATTGCTTCATCATAACCATCCAGAGAGGCCTCGGTCTTGGAAAGCGCAGCGTTAATATAAGTACCCGTTATCTTTGCTCTTGCTGGGGCTGAATTGTCCGTCACCCTCTGCCAAGAAGACACGCATACCTTCGCTGCTTCCTCGACCTCAACATACTGCCCCATGGGAGATGTGAAGAGAGCGAAGTCATGCTCTAGATCATGTAGTCTAACGCCAATCACCGTAGAAGACTTATAGAGCAAAGGCCTGATGTAAGTGTCTTCTTTGTGTTCGTTACGACGGAGGAGCTCCACTGTTATATTACACAGCTCATCTATGCTGGCTGGAAGATCCATCATTAGCAGCTTGCCAGATCTTTCAAGACGCTTATAATGATCGGCAAGCCTGAACACATACATCTCCGACTGCTCCGGGTTCCAGTAAGCCCTGATACCTTCGAAGCAACCTGTGCCATAGTTGAAAGCATGGGTCATTATAGAGATCTTGGCTTCTTCTATGGGCACAAAATTGCCACTAAGATAAGCATATTTCCCAGGATTCATCTGAAAACTTCTCCTTTCAAAGAGTTCCACCCATAGTAAGAATAAGCCCAATCTTAATCTTGGTACAAGTACTAACCTTATTTACCCGGTAACAGTAGGCGTTGGTGACGATATAGGAGTAGGGGTAGGTGGTATATTCACCTTTAGATCCCCAGACTTCTGCATCTGCTGCCTCTGTTCCTGTATAAATTGCTGCAACATGTACTGCCCCAACTGCTGTCTCTGTGTCTCTGTTAGCGGACGGTCCTTCTCCCTACCAAGCAGTTGAATTACATGCCAGCCATAGCTAGTCTGAACAGGTGGGCTTATCTGCCCCACCTTAGTGAGAGCAAAAGCTGCATCCTCAAAAGACTTCTCATAGAAGCCTCTAGGAGCCCATCCTAGGTCACCACCCTTCAACTTGGTTTGATCATCTATCGACTTCTCCTTGGCGATAACCTCAAACTTCTTACCTTGCCTAAGCTCCTTAATAACTTCTTCGGCTTGCTGCTTAGTACTGACTAGTATATGACGTACATGTACCTGTTCAGCACTTTTAGGAACCTTGGTTTCAAGATATCTCTGGCGTATAAGTGCAGGGCGTAGCACCATGGATTCATACATGTCCATTGAAATGCCCGCAGACTTCTGGAGCGAAGACACAAAATTCTGGTAATCCGAAGGTAAGTTAGCAGTCGTGGGTGTGATCCTAGGAGTGCTTTTAGCTTGAGGTGTTGAGGTTGCTGAAGGCGTTGTAGTGGTAGGTAGCGAGGTAGGCGTTGCAGATGCACCTACTGCCGACATAACTTCTTTTATCTTAGCCTGCACTTCTTGCTCAGAAATATTTATACCTAGCTTACTAGCAGTCTGATTCAGAACTAGATTATTTATCATTTGATCAAGAGTGTAGGCATCAACATCACTTGTTGAGAACATGGAGGAATTGATAGCATCTTTGACTCTTTGAGGGAAAGATTCGGGATCAGCCTTATAAACTTGGTAGAGGGAAGCTAAACTTTCAGGGGCATCGGTTATACCTAATACTTGCATCTTCACGTACTGATCGTAATCAGTCCTTCTGATACGTTCATTACCCACAACGGCTAATGTCCGAGAGGGTTCCCAAAGATACTGCTTGACCAGAGGAACAGCGATTATAAGTACGACGATTAGTAACGCTATCGCCACAACTGAAATTATTAGACGCTGCAGAAGATATTCACGATCAACCCTACTAACAGTGGAATAGCGCCTGTATGAAAAACGATCAAAAAACGACCTGAGCACTTGCTTCGCCATCCAATCCCCCAAAGCAACTGTCAAATAAAACTAACAGAGACCTGATAAATGCAGGTCTCTGTTAGTTAGCAAGCTTATCCCATTTATGGACGTATATGCTGTGCTGTATAAGGCATTAGCGCCATGTAGCGAGCTCTTTTTAGGGCTACAGCAAGACTTCTCTGATGCTTGGCACAGGTACCAGTCTTTCTACGCCCCTCTATCTTAGCCCTGTCAGACAGGTATCGACCTATCCGGGCTATATCTTTATAGTCGACCTTATCTATATGATCTGCGCAGAACGCACACACCTTCCGTCTAGGTACATATCTACCTCTAGGCCTTACCCTAGCCTCAGAAGCAGCAGGCTGGGAAGTCTCAGCCGTTGCTGTAGCAGCTGTCGTGGATTCAGCTTCAGACGTCTCAGGAACCTGAGTTTCAAGCTCTTCGCTCACCTTATATCACTCCTTTTATCAAATCTAGAAGTTTATGTCATCTATATCTATATCTGAGCTATCTCCCAAGCCCTCCTGTGTATCCAAATCGGGCTCATCAGATTTCTCAGCCTGTCGATTACGGGAATCAAGAAGAATTATGTCGTTGGCAACGACCTCAACAACAGTACGCCTTTGACCAGTCTGCTGATCATCCCAAGAGCGGGTTTGCAGACGGCCCTCAACATATATACGCGACCCCTTTGTAACAGATAGCTGATTATTACCAATCAATTCCGCCAGTTTGTTCCAGACCACAATCGTAAACCAATCTGTCTCTTCTCTCTGCTCTCCTTCAGACGAGGGAGCCCTTCTCCTGTTGCAGGCAAGTCTGAAGGTAGCAACTGGCGTCCCGTTTGGGGTATATCTTAGGTCTGGATCCGTGCCCAGACGTCCTATTAGCATTACCTTGTTGAGATCTCTAGCCATGTTCTGTTTCCTTACTTATTTATCGGTGCGAGTTATGAGAAACCTCATTATTCGATCATTGAGTTTTAGATCCCGATCCAGATTCCGTGACTCCGATGGGCTTAACCTGAAGCGGAGCACCGCGTAGAAGCCCTCGTTATGCTTTCTGATAGGGTAGGCTAACCTTCTCCTCCCCCATGGGGGGCTTGTATCGGGCTCACCTGCCTCACCGCCATGAGCGGCAATATTCTGCTTGATAGCTTCTAAGACGTTCGGTATCTCTTCATCTGGTGTAGTTGGATCTATGATAACCATTAATTCGTAATCTTTCATGCAAATCTCCTTCCTATGGGTTTGCCGGGCTTTTCCAATGCCGGGCAGAAAGGTTAACACAAAATTATACCAACTAGATCATATTTGCCAACCTATAGACTAACCGAATAGACCGGGCAGTTTAGGGATTCTGCCTGATGTAATCTGCTTCATCATCTTCTGCATTTGGTTGAATTGGTTTAGCAAGGCATTGACATCTGCTACAGTTGTCCCACTCCCAGCAGCAATTCTGCGTCGTCTACTACCCTTGATTATCTCAGGATGCTGCCTTTCTTCGGGAGTCATGCTTAGGATTATGGCCTCTACCTTTTTAAGCTCCCTGTCATCTATCTGAATATCCTGACGACGTATGGCCGAACCAACTCCAGGGAGCATCTCTAGAAGTTGAGATAGTGGCCCCATCCTCTTCATTGTCTGGAGCTGCTCATAGAAGTCTTCCAGAGTAAAGGTAGCAGTCCGCATCTTCCGCTCAAGCTCTTTGGCCTTTCTTTCGTCAAACTCTGCCTGAGCGCGCTCGATTAGTGTGAGCATATCTCCGAGGCCTAATATCCTTGAGGCCAATCTGTCAGGGATCAATGGCTCGAAAGCATCCGGACGCTCACCAGTGCCTATCATCTTAATGGGCACCCCGGTAACTGCCCTTATCGATAGGGCGGCACCACCGCGTGCATCACCATCGAGCTTAGTCATAATTACACCGGTAACGCCCAGGGTATTATGAAACTGCTCAGCGACTTTTACAGCCTCTTGGCCGGTCATAGCATCTACCACCAACAAGATTTCCGTTGGTGAGACTTTATCTCTTACGCGAACAAGCTCGGCCATCATGGCTTCGTCTATATGCAGACGCCCGGCAGTGTCCAGAATCACATGCGTCAGAGAGGACTGCTTAGCAAAGTCGATTGCATTTGTTGCGATATTTTCGGGAGGTACAGACGTGCCCTCTGAATATACCGGTATGTTTAGAGAGCTACCAAGTGTTTGAAGTTGTTTTATGGCTGCTGGCCTGTAGATATCGGCAGCAACCAGCAAGGGACGAGCGCCCTGCTTGCGAAGATACAATGCGAGCTTTGCAGCCGTGGTAGTCTTACCACTACCTTGTAGACCGACTAGCATATATATAGTTGGAGGAGTGGAGGCAGTTTCTAGCTTGCACTGGTCACTACCCAACAAACTCACGAGCTCTTGATGCACTACCTGGATTATCTGTTGTGCAGGAGTCAAACTCTCCAGAGCACGCTGCTCACTGATCTTCTCTTTAATCTGATTTATGAACTGCTTAGCAACCTTCAGATTGACATCTGCCTCCATGAGGGCAATACGTACTTCTCGAAGTGCGAGATCGACATCGCTCTCCTGCAGCTTCCCCTTAGATGTCAATTTATCAAAGGCACCCTGTAGTCTATCGGTAAGGTTTTCAAACATACTCGAGCACTCCCCTAACCTAACAAGGCGTTTACGAAATCTTTAGAATCAAATTCCGCTATATCCCCTAGTTTCTCACCAGTAGTAAGATACCTAATAGGTATTTTCATCTCGTTGACGATGGCGAAGGCTATACCACCTTTAGAGGTGCCGTCCATCTTAGCAAGCACGACACCATCCAAATGTACTGCTTGGGCAAATTTCCTAGCCTGAACAAGTCCATTTTGCCCAGTGGTAGCATCTAGAACCAACAGGTTCTCCTGAGCAGGGCTGCCATTTCTGTCTATCACACGCTGTATCTTCTTAAGTTCCTCCATCAAGTTGTATTTAGTATGTAGCCTCCCCGCCGTATCTACTATCAGTACATCAGCGCTCCTGGATCTTGCAGCCGCTAAAGCATCATGAACTACAGCTGCAGGATCCGAGTTCGGAGCGCCAGCGATAACAGGAACTCCAGCTCTTTCACCCCATATTTGCAACTGATCTATAGCAGCAGCTCTAAAGGTATCGGCTGCTCCCACCACAACCTTTGCGCCTTCAGAAGCGAACTTGTGAGCGAGCTTAGCAACGGTGGTAGTCTTTCCTACTCCGTTGACCCCAACGATGAGCATAACAAGTAGCTCGCCATCGTTGACTTCGATTGGCTGATTAGAAGCGGAATCTAATATTGCCTGTAACTCTTCCTTAAGGGCCTTTCTCAATTCGGAAGGTCTACGTATACGCTCAGCTTCAACTCTATCTTGAAGCACATCAAGCAGCATCAAAGTAGTCTCCACTCCAACATCAGCTGCTATCAAAAGCTCTTCAAGTTCTTCCCAAGTCGAGTCCGTTATCTCTTCGCGATCAAAAAGAGCAGCTACTTGACTAAAGATACCTCTGCGGGATTTCTCCAATCCCGATTCGATCTTCTCTTCTCTCTCCTGTGGATCTTGTCTGCGCTTTAGGAATCTAAAAACCACCTATACACACCTCCAAAGACACAACATAATTATATAAGGTCCTATTCCCTGGGCTCTTTCTTTGTTGTGATAGAATCTTATGGGTGTTTTCCTTATATGTCCAATAATCTCGGTAAAGAGGAAATAATAACAAGACTACAAGCTATCCCCGAAAAGCCTGGCGTATATCTCATGAAAGATAAGCATGGCAAAGTGATATACGTCGGCAAGGCCAAAGTGCTTCGTAACCGGGTGCGGAGTTACTTTAGCTCTAAACATCTCCCAGAGAAGATCAGGGAGATGGTCCCACAGATACACGATATAGATTACATAGTAACCGACTCTGAGCACGAAGCACTCACCCTAGAAGTGACCTTGATCAAGCACCACATGCCCAAGTACAACTCCATGTTCAAGGACGACAAGCGTTTACCATATATCAAGGTCACGGTCCAGGAAGAATTCCCCAGGGTGCTCAAATGCAGGCAGATCATAAACGATGGCAGCAAGTATTATGGTCCGTACACCGCCTTGGGATCGGCTGCTGAAGCTATCAAGCTGATTCACCAGCACTTCATGCTGTGCCATAAAGAGAACGAACCCATCGATGGTAAGCAGGCACGCCCTTGCCTACCTTACTACCTACACAGATGCTTGGGGGCCTGTGCAGGTAGAGCCGATCCTCAAGAATACAGAGCAGCTACCGAACAGGTAATATTGTTCCTCGAAGGGAAGCACGATGAGCTTACGGAGAAGCTCAGAAGGAAGATGGAAGAAGCTGCTGAGAACTTGGAGTTTGAGAAGGCAGCGCTATATCGTAACCAGATCAAGGCCATAGAGGATATAAGGCAGAGACAGAAAGTAGTCCTACCGACCAACGAGGACATGGACATAATAAGCATAGCGATCGATGGCGGTGAGGCCGGTATAGAAAGACTATTTATCCGTGATGGCAGGTTAGTGGGACATGATCACTCAGTTGTTGAGCTTATAGAAGACCAATCACCAGGCCAGATAATACAAATAGCCTTGGAGCAGTTTTATATAGGTGCATATAACGTACCTGGTCGCATAGTGTTGCAATACCCACCAGATGAGATAGAACTTATACGATCAGCACTACAAGATTACCACAAGAGAGAGATCCTTCTCGAGGTGCCTACTAAGGGGGAGAAGCTAGAGCTAGTGAACATGGCTGCTCAAAATGCCAAGGAAGGACTTGAAAGAAAGCGCTTCAAGTGGCTAAGCGAGGAACAGAAAAGAACCGGTGCCATGTTGGAGCTACAGAAAGAGCTTCAGTTACCCACCAAGCCCACTAGAATAGAGTGCTACGACATATCTAACGTGCAGGGAGCCGATGCTGTAGGTAGCATGGTAGTGTTCGAAGATGGAGCCCCTGCTCGTAATCAATATCGTCGATTCCGCATCAAGGGAGTCGAAGGTCCAAACGACTTCGAGATGATGAGAGAGGTGCTTACTAGAAGGTTTAAGCGGGCTATCTCTGATGATTACAAGGAGACTAGTTGGGGTAAGCTTCCAGACCTCATAATTATCGACGGTGGCAAGGGGCAACTCGGAGTAGCAGTAGAGGTCCTCCAGAGCTTCGGCCTCGGCAACGTACCAGTCTTCGGGCTTGCAAAACAGCAAGAAGAACTGTTCAAACCTGGTAGATCAGAATCTATAATGTTGCCCAGAGATTCGGAAGCTCTGTATCTTCTACAGCGAATAAGGGATGAAGCACACAGATTTGCTCTTGGCTACCACAGATCCCTGCATAACAAGAAGTCTGTAGGTAGTATTCTAGACCAGGTTCCAGGTATAGGACCGAAACGCAAGAAGGCCTTGATACAGGCTTTCGGTAGTGTGTCAAAGATCAGAGAAGCCAGTATTGACGAGATAATGGCTGCAGTCAAGGGGATAGATCGAGCAACGGTAATAAGGCTGAAGGAGGCTCTATAGATTTGGCTATACGTAAACCTATAGAAGACAAAGAAGCTATTAGACAAGCAGTAGATTTCGCTTTAAAGGGCGAACTTATAGCCTTCCCCACGGATACAGTGTATGGTGTAGGGTCAATAGTCGATCCACAGGTGGTATCCAAAATTTACAGAGCTAAGGAGAGACCTCTAGATAAGCCTATACCAATATTGCTTTCAGATGACTCCTATCTTGAGGAATATGCAAAAGATATAGATGCCATTGCCATGGAGCTAGCGCGTACATTTTGGCCAGGAGCTCTAACCTTGGTAGTTAGAGCCAGGGAGGACGTAGCCGAAGCCGTGGGGTCGAAAGATGGTACTGTTGGCTTTAGAATCCCTGACTATGAACCTGCTAGAGAGATCATACGTCAGTGTGGCGGGGCAATGGCTGTAACGAGCGCCAATATCTCGGGAGAGCGTAATCCTCTGACAGCCGACGATGTGGAGCACGACCTGGGAGACAGAGTAGCTATCATCTTGGATGGCGGAGCCTGCAGGATCGGCAAGCCAAGTACAGTAGTCGACTTAAGCAAGGAAAAGCCCTTAATTGTACGTGAGGGAGCGCTAGCTGAGCAGATAAGAGCGATAATTGAGAAATAAAGAGTTAGTAGAAAGGGAAAGTATGCTGCAAGACGTAGTAAGAATTGATGGCAGAAAACCTAACGAGCTCAGACCTCATAGCATAGAGATATATCCGCTAGCATTCCCTCCGGGATCTGCAATCATCCAATGCGGGGTTACTAAGGTTCTATGTGCAGCCTCCATTCAAGAAGGCGTTCCAAAGTTCCTAGAGGGAACAGGACAGGGGTGGTTAACTGCTGAGTACTCGATGTTACCAGCTTCCACACAGACAAGGACCCCTAGGGAATCGCACACTGGCAGGCTACAAGGGAGAACACAAGAAATACAACGCCTGATAGGCAGGTCATTGAGAGCAGCTGTCAAGCTGGACCAAATAGGTGAGATCACCATAATAGTAGATTGCGATGTTCTGCAAGCAGACGGGGGTACAAGGACAGCCTCTATAACCGGAGGCTACGTAGCCACTGTACTAGCCCTCAGGAAGATCTTCCCAGACACATATAGAGATCTAGTAAGCCCCGTGGCAGCTGTGAGCGTTGGTATAGTGAATGGTATCCCAATGCTTGACCTAAACTATGCAGAAGATTCAACAGCTGATACGGATCTCAACATAGTCAAGAACCATCTCGGAGAGTACATTGAGATCCAGGCTACCGCCGAAAGAGTGTCATTTAGCAGGGAAGAACTAGATGCTATGCTCTCTTTGGCTGACAAGGGGATAGCAGAGCTAATGGATAGCCAGAGCAAAGTGCTGAGTTCATTAGACTTGCCCCAATAGCAGGCTTATATTTCAACAGATATACGACACATGGTAGCTATAAGCTGATCAGTGTTTTCTGGGGTTCCTACGGATACTCTTATATAGCCAGGCAATCCACCGTTAGCACAGTCATAGACCAGTATGCCCTCTCTTTTGAGGAGATCACAGACCTTAGCAGCTGTACCTCGAGTAACCTTACAGGTGACAAACGGACCTTGTGATAGCAGAGGCTCCACGAAGTTGAGCTTACGAAGCTGCCTATATAATCTACCCCTCTCCACTCTTATCCTTCTAACCCTGGTCATCAGATTCTGGGCATCATCCAAGGAAGCTCCAGCCGCTATACGCGAGGCAGCAGTAAGATTTCTAATAGGCCAAATAGCATTTAGCCTTTCTCTTAGGTCTGCCGACATCAAAGCATAACTAACAGGTATACCCCAGAGTCCTGCCCAAGGGGCAAAACTTCTTATAGAGACCAGATTAGGAAACTCTTTTCCAAGTAGACCTATTGGGCGCTCTGTGAATTCAGAGTAGATCTCATCGACGATGATGAGTACGCCAGCGTTTAGAAGCTCTACCATATTTTTATAGGCTGCAACTGCACCTGTGATATCATGGGGCGACTGGATATAAACTACCTTTGCACCTAGATCTAGAAGTTTCTCTGAATCAAACACAAACTGTCCGGAACTGACTCGTGTTCTAAAAGTAATCAACTCCAGTCCCAAGAGCTCAGCAATTCGGCGTATAGGCTCAGATACGGGGTTGGCGGTGAACAAATCCTTGTTGTGTTGGCCTAGAATAAAGAATACCCTAAAAAGGAGATCATTCAAGGTATCTGCTACATATATCTCGTCCGGCGAACGCTGAGCATATCTGCCTATAGCTGCCAGCAAGTGATTGGGATCAGAGCTTTGCACTCTAGTAAGTTGCTCACTCATTGCTAGGGATTCGTATACCAGCAGCGAGCAACCATAGGGGTTTTCATTCATATGCAACCTTAGAGGTTGCTCTGTCAGGCTCTTATCCCTAGTTGATCTGAGACTCATAGTACTTTTATTCTATGTCAACACCGCGTATCTTTGCATCCACCTCAGATCTTAGTGCGTTTTCGATCTTCTGTCTAACCTTAGTAGCTTCCTCTTCAGTCAGAGTTCTATCCTCAGCCTGGAAAGCCAGTTTGTAAAGCAGGCTCTTTGTACCTTCGGGTATCTGGTCACCTTGATACACTTCAGCAAGTTCACACTGCACTAGAAGTGGGCTCCCTTGTTCCCATATAACTCTGATCACATTTCCTGCCGGTATACTCGCGCTTACCAAGACTGCTAAGTCCTGCCTAACGATTGGATAACGGGACAAGTGTACGTAGTTTCTCTCTAGTCTAGCGTGTTGTTTGATCTGTTCCCAGTCAAGCTCAGCCACAAAAACATCTTCATCAATATCCAAATCCCTAAGTAAGGTAGGATCTATCTGGAATATATTACCTAGAACATTTCCACCGACAGACACCTGCAACACGTTAACAGCATCTGGGCCAAGTTGAGAGGGAAGCATTTCGAACTCTACCCCAAGGTGATGCAGAAATGCCTGTATCGTTCCCTTTAGGTCGAAAATAGTCGTCTTAGTCTGGGGCAGGTGCGGAGATACAGGCCACCTCACACCAGCCATTGCTATAGCAAGGCGCTTAGGTTCTTGAGGTCGCTCTCCGTCAGCCTTTACAAATACCCTATCTAACTCATATATCCAAACCTTGTCGACAAATCTCAGATTATCGCCAACGTTTTGCAACAAGCCAGGGATCAAAGATGGTCGAAGGTACTCTCTTTCGGGAGAGGTGGGATTGATAACCTTGATAACTTCATCAAGTGGTCTCCAGACAGGTGGATGCATACCCTCATGATAGAGGCTTGCCATTTTATTTATGAGACGGGCTGATATAAGATCATAGTTTATGACTTCCTGTAAGCCAGCAGCTGCGAGCCACTCACGAGCCTTTTTCTCCACCCAGAAAAACCTATCTGTGAGGTTGAATGGGAGGGTACCTCCTGGTAGTTGCGAAGGAAGTTCCTCATAACCCCATATTCTTCCTACCTCCTCAACTATATCAGCTGTTATGGAAACATCACTTCTGTAGCTTGGGGGTAGGACCTTTAGCAAGTCACCTTCCTCTTGTTGCACCTCAAATTCAAGGGAAGTAAGTATCCTTTCTACCCGATCCTTTGGTATGTCTATTCCCAGCAATCGCTTTACCTCGTAAACTGGGAAATCTATGTAAGCGCGTTTTTTAGGGTTAGGATACCAATCGAATGGAGCGCCCTTAGGTTGGGCACCACACTCCTGCTGCAGGAGCTCAACAGCCCTTGCAAGGGCCAGACCTGCGAGCTCTGGATCCATACCTTTCTCAAAACGGGAGGAAGCTTCACTGCGCAGACCAAGAAGTCTAGCTGCACGTCTTATACGTGGGGCATTGAAAGTAGCCGATTCTAAGAGTATATTCCTTGTATCGTCTGTGACCTCTGTATTGAGCCCTCCCATTATGCCCGCGAGGGCTATTGGCTTCTCATCATCAGCGATCATGACAGTACCAGGAGGAGCAATCCGTAGCTGGTGGTCAATTGTTTCTAGCTGCTCTTCTGGGTAAGAGCTCCTCACAGCTACTTTTCCTTTCACCTTATCCGCATCAAAAGGATGTAAAGGCTGTCCCAACTCCAACATGACGTAGTTGGTTATGTCGACCACATTGTTCACGGGACGCATCCCGCATAGCACAAGCCTTTGCCTTATCTTCGCAGATGAGGGCCCTATCCTGACGTTATCAAGCCTCTGTAGCATGTACCTGGCAGCAAGATCTTCAGATTCAACCCAGGCATCTACGCCCACGTCCCCTGACAGCTCTACATTGGGAACTGGGACTTTCGCCTTGGTACCGGTAAGAGCAGCAACCTCGCGAGCTATACCTACTATTGAGTTGGCGTAAGAGAAGTTAGGAGTAAGAGCTATATCCAGTATATAGTCCCCAAGCACGTCCTGTAGCTTGGTCCCTACCGGAGCTTCCGGATCAAGTACGAGGATACCAGTATGATCTTCCCCTAAGCCAAGCTCTTTTTCAGAGCAGGCCATAGCCTCAGAAAGTATTCCCCTTATCTTAGAGGGCTTTAGCTTGAAAGTCTTGTATTGATCGGAATAGGGGTCTACTAGCGTAGCTCCCGCTAGCGCTAGGGCTACCTTCTGTCCAGGAGCTATGTTTGGAGCACCCGTTACTATACTAACCTGACCATGACCATAATCGACGTGAGCTATTTGTAACCTGTCTGCATTGGGGTGCTTCTCGACCTGTAACACCAACCCAACGTATATGTTCTCCCATTCTTGACCTATACGTTCTATGTTCTCAACTTCTAAACCGGCAATGGTCAGAGTATGGGCTAGCTCCTCAATAGAACAGGAAAAATCTACATATTCTCTTAGCCAACTTACTGGTACCCTCACCCTTCCGGACTCCCTTCATGTAGTTATTTACATGCGATTCAGGAAAACTGGCGAAGAAATCTTAGATCATTACCATAGAATAATCTTATGTCATCTATACCAAACCTAGGCATAACGGATCTCTCCACCCCAAATCCAAAAGCAAACCCAGATACCTTTGATGGATCATATCCACCATTCCTGAGAACCACAGGATGAACCATACCCCCGCCTGCGATCTCTAGCCATCCACTGCCCTTGCAAAGGATACAGCCTTTACCTAGGCATGAGCAGGTTATATCTATCTCTACACTGGGCTCCGTGAAAGGGAAGTAAGATCCACGGAATCTAAGCTTACGCTCAGGGCCAAAGAGTTGCCTTGCGAAGTTCTCAAATGTACCTTTGAGTGTGGCCAAGGTTATACCTTCCCCGATCGCCAAGCCTTCTAGTTGATAGAACATGCTCTCACGTCTTGCACTTACGGCCTCGTATCTGTGTACCTTCCCTGGCAAAACAAATCTTATAGGTTGCGGACAATACTTCCTCATAACATGAATCTGCCCAGGCGAGGTATGAGTAGCTAATAAGAGCTTGTCATCTATGTAGATGGTATCCCACATGTCCCTGGCCGGATGCTCCTGAGGTATGTTTAGGAGGGAGAAATTATATTCATCCGTCTCAACTTCATTACCCTCATATACGCTAAATCCCATCTCACCAAAGATTCGAACCATTTCATATATTGTCTGGCGAGTGATATGCAGCCCACCAACTATAGGCGGTATACCTGGCAAGGTTACATCTACTTGCGATATGGCTGATCGCCTAATATCAGATAGTTTACTCTCGTACAATTGTTGTAGCTCGGCTTTGAGGGCATTAGCCATCTTCCCTACAGCAGGCCTTTCTTCAACAGGAAGGGAAGGAATCCGTGCTATGATATCGGCCAAACGGCCACGCCTGGCCAGAAAAGTTACACGCCAGTTTTCCAAGCTGCGCTCATCTGAGATTGAACCTAGCTCGCTTAGGGCCTGTTCGCGTAGATTAGTGATCTCCTCTGTTAAGCTCATATTCTATCTACCTTCCCTGACTAGCATTTGCCTTCTAGATTCAAATAATAGAATAGATCCCGCAACAGCTGCATTGAGAGATTCTATATTGTTTTGCATCGGAATCCAGAGGTTGTGAGTAGATAAAGACAATGCCTGATAGCTTAGCCCTGATGCCTCGCTTCCGACAAGTATAGCACAGGGAGGGCATAGATCAGCTAAGTAATAAGCCTGTGAAGAGTCTGAATAATAAGCTGCAAATCTCTTCGGCACAGCATGCAACACTTCATGTATCTCTTTCCAAGGCAGCACAGCAAAGCTGACTGCGAACAAAGCGCCAGCTGAAGCCCTTACAGCTTTGGGATTATAAGGATCCGCTGATCCCTCAGAAAGTAGCACAGCTGCACTGCCAGCAGCTGCAGCGGACCTCAATAAGGTCCCTACATTTCCAGGATCCGACACCCTATCCAGCACAAGCACCGGACCAGTATCAACATCTACACCCTCCCTAGGGTGCCAACTTAGAAGTTTGAAGGCAGCAATTATACCCTGAGAAGTAACGGTATCAGAAACACTGGATAATACGTTTTCCGAGACCTCTAGAAGCTGGGTCTCTGACTTTAGTTGGTCAAGGACCTTGTTGACAACATCCCTCCTGACAACCACTTCAGGAGAATATAGAACTTTGAGAGGTTTGTGTCCTGCCAATATAGCCTGCTGTATAGCCCTTGGCCCCTCAACTAGAAATGCGCCGGAGGCTTTCCGCCCCCGGCGCTCTCTCAGCAGTCTAAACCACTTGACTTGCTGGTTAGATCTGCTTGTAATCAGAATATTACCCTCTAGACATCAAGAGTGAGCGGCAATAGCCTGTTTCGCCTGCTCGACAATCCCAGCGAAGGCTTGAGGCTCTTTCACAGCCATATCAGCAAGGATCTTTCTGTCTATCTCAACATTAGCCAACTGCAGGCCATGCATGAGCTGGCTGTAACTTAGACCATTGATTCTTGCTGCAGCATTGATGCGGGTTATCCATAGCCTTCTGAAATCTCTCTTTCTGTTCCTGCGATCTCTGTACGCATACTGCAAGGCCCTCATCAGGGACTCATTAGCCTTGCCCCAGAGCTTACTTCTGGTACCCCTATGTCCCTTTACAGCCTTTATAACCTCACGATGACGTCTATGAGACGCTACTCTGTTAGTTGCCCTAGGCATCTTTACCCCCTAAACTCCGTATGGTAGTGCCCTGCGAAGCCTCTTGCGATCCGCGGGCGATACCTCAAACATGCGATCAAAATCCTGCTTGGCCCTGGTAGACTTCTTCCTCCGAAGATGGCTCTTCATACCTTTCGTCCTGAGGATCTTTCCAGTGCCAGTTATCTTGAATCTTCGCTTTGCACTTTTATTTGTCTTTAGTTTCGGCATCTCCTTTTGCTTCCCCTTGAGTACTTTCTTCTTGTGACTGATTAGTCTTCTTAGGCTTAGCTGATTCCTTTCTAGGAGCAAGCAGGGCAGTCATATTCTTGCCATCAAGCTTTGGTTGCTGCTCTACAGTAGCAGCATCCCCTATAAGATCCATCAGCCTCTGGACGAGTTCCTGGCCTATCTCAGGATGTACAACCTCACGCCCCCTGAACTGCACAGTGACTTTAACTTTATCGCCCTCTTCCAGGAAGTTCCTGGCCTGCTTGGCTTTGGTCTGCAGGTCATGGACATCTATCTTGGGTTTGAGCCTCACCTCTTTGATGACAATCTGCTTCTGAGATTTACGAGACTCTCGCTCTTTCTTAGTCTGCTCGTAGCGGAACTTACCATAGTCCATCAATCTGCAGACTGGTGGATTAGCGTTGGGAGCCACCTCCACCAGGTCAAGACCCTTCTGGCGCGCGAGATCCAGAGCTGCCAGAGGATGCATGATGCCTAATTGAGTACCATCCTCATCTATCACACGCACCTCGCGCGCTCTGACCTTTTCATTGATCCTTAAGTTCTTACTGATTAGTAACCTCCTGTGTTAAGTACAAATTAGACCCTTCCGGGAGATATGGTAACACTCATAAATATACCAAAATAAAGACGTTATGCGTTAGCCTCTTGGCTTACAGAAACCTTCCTTATTGGAGTCATTTCGCCCCAATTAGGGCCATATTCTGCTTCAACTACCAACGGCACGGAGAGATCGAATGCCGTTGACATCTCCCTTACAATAACCTCGGCAGCTCTATCCAGTTGGCTCTCAGCAACTTCAAAAAGAAGCTCATCGTGGACCTGCAATATCATTTTGGCCTTTATGCCTTCTCTTTCCAGAGCTGAGTGGACATCTATCATCGCCTGCTTGATGATATCTGCAGCCATACCCTGAATGGGCATGTTGATTGCCGCCCTTCGTGCAGCCTCTCGTCTTTGTGGATTTGAAGAGGTGATATCTGGAAGATACCTACGTCTACCTAGCGAAGTCTCCACGTAACCCTTCTTCTCGGCTTCCCTGATCAATTGCTCGAAGTAGGCCTTAACTCTGGGGAATTGATCCATATACCTTTTTACGAACAGATTGGCCTCACGCTGCTCCAAGCCCGTATCTCTTGCCAATCTAAAGCCACTCATACCGTATATTATCCCAAAGTTGATAGTTTTACCCATTCTCCGCATGTTGTCATCTACAGACTCTATAGGGACCCCAAATAACCTGGAAGCCGTCAGGGCATGAATATCGATATCTTTGGAAAATGCCTCCTTTAGCTTAGGTTCATCGGTCACATGGGCAAGGACTCTCAGCTCTATCTGCGAGTAATCAGCACTAAGTAGGACAGAAGGTTCATCGAAGATGGCATTGTTTTTTTCAGGACTGCCAGCTACAAATGCCTTCCTAACTTCCTTACCAAGCGATGACCTTATCGGTATGTTCTGCAAGTTGGGATCACTTGAGGCAAGTCTGCCAGTAACTGCGGAAGTCTGACTAAAGTTCGTATGCAACCTTCCGGTTGATCTACTTACCATTAGAGGTAGTGCATCTACATAGGTGTCCTTGAGCTTCGTAAGCTGTCTGTAGCTGAGAATCAGGTCGATAACTGGATGTTGACCACTGAGTGCTTCCAAAGTGGCAGCATCCGTGGAGTAACCCTTGGATGTCTTACGTATACCCTTGAGTCCCAAGTCCTGGAACAAGAACTTAGATAATTGCTGCGGAGATTTAAGATTAAACTCGTATCCAGCAATCTCATATATCTGAGATTCAATATCACGTATCTGCTCGTAAAGTTTAGTTGATAGAGACTTAAGAGCATCAGCATCAACGGCAACACCGGTCATCTCCATATCGGCCAAGACCGGCACCAAGGGCATCTCAAGAGTATAGAACAAGTCTTGGAGCTTTCGGTCAGCTATCTCCTTCTCTAACATCGTAAACAGGCGGAAGGTCATATCTGCATCGGCACAAGCGTACCGAGCACATTCATCCACAGAGACCTCCAGCATGGTCTTCTGATTTTTGCCCTTGCCTATGAGCGAATCTATGGTAGTCATTTGAACACCGAGTCTCGTAGCAGCGAGATCCTTAAGACCTACAGATGTCTCATTGAGCAGAAAGGCTGCTATTGAGGTGTCAAAGTAGAGAGGCGACACCCTTATTCCGTGTTTGTAGAGAGCTATATAATCGAACTTGGCGTTATGGGCTATCTTTTTCGGTCCACCTTCTAACAGAGGACTAAGTTCAGCAAGCAAGTCTTTTGTACCATCATCACTAAACCCATTGATGGGGACATAGTAAGCTATCCCCGCCTCAGGGGAAAAGCTGACACCTACCAGGTCCGATTCCATCACATTTTTGCCACTTGTCTCCGTATCAAAAGCTATGTATTCCTTCGCAAGAAGCTCCTTCACCAAGCGGCGCAAGCTTTCCTGATCACTTACGATTTCATATTTCTCTTGGATCCGAGGTTGCTCATCCCTCTCTACAGAGGCAACTTTCTCATCCGAGGTGTTTTTTGGCTCAAAATATTTAGGTAGACGGTACATTAAGCTACGGAACTCCAGCTCACGGAATATCTCGTTTACTTTCTGCATATCTGGAGTCCATACACGGGATATCACAGGCTCAATATCAACATCTATATCAGTAACTATGGTAGCCAGTCGCAGATTTTGCATTAACTGGGACTGGTGTTCCTTTATCGCATTGCGTATACGTTCAGGCTTGATCGAATCAACATTCTCGAGTATGTTTTGGAGACTACCGAAGGTTTGAATAAGACCTCTGGCCGTCTTCTCTCCAACACCAGGAACACCAGGGATGTTGTCACTAGTATCACCCATTAGAGCTTTGAAGTCTACAATGTACTTGGGATCGAAACCATATTGCTGACGAACCAGATCCGGAGTATATACCTGTACTTCCGAGAACCTGCCCCTGGCGGGTAACACCACGCTAACCGAATCGCTTACTAGCTGCAGAAAATCCTTATCTCCCGTAACTATGACTACTTGATGCCCCTGTGAGGATAGTTTCTTAGCAAGGCTACCTATAACATCATCGGCTTCGTATCCTGGTACCTCATAGACAGGGATATCAAAAGCTGCTATAAGCTGCCTTACTCTCCCTATCTGGGCCTGCAAATCATCAGGCATGGGTGCACGCTGTGCCTTATATTCGACGAACTCGTCATGACGGAATGCCCTCCCGATATCAAAAGCAACAGCAATAGCGTCGGGCTCCTCGCGATTTATTACCTGAACCAACATATTACAAAAGCCATAGATGGCGTTGGTCTTCTCCCCCTTGGAAGTTGCCAAATCAGACGGCAGAGCGTGATAAGCCCTATAGATTAGAGAGTAAGCATCTATCAGTACTACCTTCACAGCGCACCCTTCAACCATTAGCTGCTTTTACAAGTCATTGACCATTATAACACTCCTCAACTCAGGACTCTCACGAGGAGTTTTGTATCGTTTATGCAACAATCCAAATTGATGATTATAATACGAACATAAATGGCATGCTCTGTAGATTGCGAAATATCTATACTTACAAAAATTTTTACATTTAGGGTATTGACTTTCGCCTTAGCATTTTGTAGCATTTATGCATCAAAGAGATGCGCGCATCAGTAGAAGAAACCAGCAGTAGTTATAATTAGGAGGTACTGAAATGAAGTGGTCCAGCTTCGGCCTCAAGTGGGGTTAGCCTCTAAGATTCATAAATTAAGGTAATAAAAACATCGGTGTGTTCACACCGATGTTTTTATTTTGTTGTTTTAGTTAAATACTTGTTAAGTCCTTAGTACTAATTACCTAGAGTGAAAAATGCATAAAATGATGTATTATGAGGCTTAGCATAATAAACATGGAATAGACAACCACCAGGAGAGCGAAACTTGAATGAGAAAATACCAAGGACAGCATTGCTATTTATAATAGCGGTTGCTGTCCTTGGCATACTCTCTATAACAGATTCGGCTAAGAATTTTACTTATCTATCTACGAGGGACAGAATAGGCTTATTTACCTTTGTGCTCTTTGTATTGCTGTCTGACATATATCGCGTTCAACTTTTTATGAATAACATGAATCTATCTATGTCTACTGTAGCAACTTTCGGAGCTATATTATTGTTCCCCAAGCAATGCGCCCTAGTAGCAATCGCCGCCTTTCTATCCGATCTTATAATACGCAAACCAATTATAAAGACCTTCTTTAACGGTAGTCAGTGGGCCATTACCACATTTGTTTCAGGTCAGGTCTGGTTCATGCTCAGGAATCAAACAGGAGACACTTATATTCTAACTCCACAGGAATTCTCAAATACCAAAAGTATCCTGATAGCTTTATGTTGTGCTATGGTTTACCTCTTAATCAATACAACCCTAGTAGCTACTATTGTCTCAATAACTGAGAATGTAAATATAATACACGTCATTGGTACGGGACTATCTGGAATAATCGTTCAATTCCTCATACAGCCTGCCCTAGGACTATTGATAGCAATTCTTTATACATTGAATCCAATTTCAATTGTACTTGTAATATCACCATTGGCAGCTGTGTATTACTCCCTAAGAAACTTTGATAATCTACGCAAGCAGACATTAAAGACGATTGAAAGGCTTTCTGACATACTAGACCGTAGGGATCCACAAACCGACCAACACTCTATCAGGGTTGCACATTACGTTAGACTTATATGTGAGGAGCTAGGACTTCCTGGGGAAACCACTGAAACCATAGTTTCTGCTGCAAGAGTGCATGATCTTGGCAAGATAGGCATTCCAGATGCCGTGCTTCTTAAGCCCGGCAAGCTGACAGATGAAGAGTGGGAGCTGATAAGAAAACACCCAGGGTATGGAGAGGACATTTTATCCCCGCTTAGCGCCTATGAAGAGTGTCTTTCAGCCATTAGGCATCACCATGAGAGATGGGACGGCATGGGATATCCGGATGGACTTGCGGGCGAGGATATCCCACTCGGGGCAAGGATAATAGCAGTTGCGGACACCTATGACGCTATGGTAAGCAGCAGGCCTTATAGGAAAGGTGCTGACAAGCCAGACGCACTACTCGAGATCAAGAGACAAGCAGGGAGACAGTTCGATCCGAAAGTCGTAGAAGCTTTTTTGAAGGTCATGGAAAACAGGGCTGAAGTAGCAATGCCTATATCCATAAATGTAGTGTTCGATAAACAGGCAAATACATAGGTTGCAGTTGTTCGAGTGAAATGGAGCTAAGGGTTGAGCTCGCAGGCTATAGCTAATAGCTACTCTTACAAAAGCGTGCTAGCGAACAACAATTTTAGGCTGCTCTGGATAGGGCAGCTGGTATCAGCCTTTGGAGATAGACTCCACCAAATCGCTTTGCTTGTGCTGGTTGGTAACCTGACCGCCAACAATATGGAAAAGGTCTCACTCGTCTGGGTATCTATAGGGCTTCCATCTCTGCTTCTGGGACTAGTAGCAGGAGCACTGGTTGATCAATGGGATCGCAGAAAAGTACTGCTTGTATCTGACTTATTGAGAGTGCCAATGGCGGCTAGCATACCATGGTTAGCAAGTATCAACATAA
>JBHORE010000036.1:0-5972 GCA_042408415.1 Thermobaculum sp. | reverse complement strand
CGCCTGAGAGGTACACCGGCCAGATAACGGCTTTGCGTTGGGTAGTTATCGAGCTCGAGGATGTGGAGACCGCGTTCAGCTCGTCGAGAGCTATCGGGATGGGTCTGCCAGCACTCCTGGACTTTCGCCTCCATGCCTCTAGCACCTCGTCGTACGTGCCGGGACCCGATTCCAGCTGGAAGGACGTCACGCTGAAGCGGGAATCTCCCAGGAAAGGACCCCACACCGAGTCCAGATCGGTGCCATAGTTATGTACAGTGATCGGGTGATCGTAAGGATCCACCTGCTGTATGTAGCCTGCAAACTCCTTGACACGAGTCGTGCCCAGGTTGTAGTCGAGGTTGTACTCCTCGGAGATGTTCCATTGGATAGCGGGCAGGTAACCGAACCTAGCCACTAGCTCTCGGTAGAAGAGTTTCCTCTCCACTCCGAGGGTAGCTCCATCCAGCTCCTTCTTGTTGGCGGCCTCGGCTTCGTTGAGGACAAAGTGCAGCAATATCCCCTTCTTCTGGGCATGTGTGAACACCATGTCCCATTGCCTCATCTTGCTGATATCGATATGGGTGTTGTCGTCGGATGAGCTACCGGCGGGGTTGATCTTGCCGGCATAGGGCCAGACGTTTCTGCCATCCCCACCGATGTTCATCACCAGAAAGTACACGGAGTTGACGTGCTGGTTTCCCAGGTAGTTCAAGGCACCTATCATGCCCTTCCCAGCATCCGCCCCATCCGTGTTGAGGATAGGATCGCCAGACGTCCAATCTCGAACATGAGCAGCAAAGTCCAGTATGCCGTAGGGGCCGGAGGGGGTGTTGTCGAAGCCATCGTACCCCAGGAACGTCTCGGGACTGTCTGTACCTCCCTTGATCCAATATGGTCCATCCTTGAACTTGAAGTAGTACCCTCCAGCGTACTGCAACCTACCCCAGCGAAAGAAGGGTGGCGCCGAAGGGTCCACATCGGCCACGTAGAAGCTTCCTGAGGCCCCATCGAAAGCTGTGGGAGTGCCTGACGAGGGGTTGAGATCAACAGCTAGGTTCGTGCCCTTACGGAAAGAGGCCTTGTAGTACCAAGTACCCGCTTGATCGGGCAGAAACCTGACGCGCCAGACGTTCCCTCTACCACCTCCTTTACCATCGCCGTCGAAGTAGCCCGGCACGTTGTAGGTCTGCCCGGATGGGCCCCGGAAAGTTACCTGCAGCCGGAAGTCTAGAAATGGGTTCGGAGAATTATCCAGCTCGTAGGCATAGGGGCCACTGAAGCTCACGGTGATGGGCTGCCACTTGCGCATGGCACCCGTCACGGTACCAGCGGCCTGCAGAGTGTTGCCCGGGGAAGGTCCTGCTGCCACCATGACCAGCACCAAGGGCAGCAAGAGCACACGGATTATCCTAGACATAGACATCCCTCCCATAATAAGGGCCTAGATGTGGTGAGAGGCCCTGTAAACATAAAGCTAACAGCGGCGAGTATAAGCCCGATGTGTACCGATGCACAATAGGAAATTACTACTAGGTGGTTATCCACTACTCTAGATCCACACTTACTCAACCTACCGGACAACCATTCTGCTACCAGGAAGGGCTAAGTTAGATTGGAAGGGATATAAGCCTTGGAGAGGATGAGATGAAGCTACTCAAGACCTTGTTACTCGTGATCACTCTTTTGGCGGGTGGGCTACTGGTACCATCCGTATCTCATGGCTACGGTTACGTGGCAGCCTCCAACAGCAAACAAAGGGTCGCACCCTATGGAGAAACTCCCAAGCTGTTCGTGAGCCGCAGGGCGGATCGCAAGCACGCCACCCCGATTGCGGACGGTGTAGTTTTATCCGGCAAAGTCTACATATTCGCCAAGTTAGGCAATAGTGCGAAGCGAGCCTATTTTTTCTTGGACGTGCCCAAGAGCAAGATGGACCTATTACCCTGGGGCACCAAGCCGCTGCGGGTGGACACCACCCCCCCTTATGATCTAGTAGAAAGCAAAGGGGGCAAATTACTGCCGTTAGATACCAAACAGCTATCCAACGGTACGCACACCATAACGGTGGCTCTGGAGAGCAAAGACGGATCCGTACAGATCCTATCCAGGGAGTTCATAGCGTACAACGGAGCTAGGGCGCTACTTTTCTCCCCTCAAGAACTTAGGATAGAGCTTCCTAGCAGGGGGAAGGCGTCAATCCCGGTCAACGTGCTGACATCAGACGGCAAGAAGGTCAGATATTCGCTGAGAGCGAGCGCTAAATGGTTGAGGCTGGAAGCTGCGTTCCCCGACGTACATAAGATGAGGGGTGTAGCTCCACAACAGAGGGTGGTCTCGCTGGACGCCAAAGGGTTGGCTCCCGGCGTATACAAAGCCAACATCACGGCCAGGGCTGCGGGCTACCAGGCAGGCAGCACGCAGATAACGCTGCTTGTAGATGGTGGCAAGCCACTATCTAAGGCCAAGACCCAACTAACTACTCAAGCTACCACCAGTACCGAATGTTATCCACTGGACTGCTCGCAGATACGCATATCGGTGCCCTACATCCTAGACTTCAACCAGGACGCGGGCAAGATCCTGGATAAGAACGGCATAGGCACGGGATTCACCTATGTGGACCAGCCAAGCCACAGCACGGGGTACATCCCCCAGAACCTGACGGTGGATACAAGCGGCACGGGCACGCTGAACATCCTCACCACCCCAGGAATCACAGCGGGCACAGTTAACACCCAAGACAACGCCCTGGGGGTAGGCATAAACGCCCCCAACCAAATAACCGTGATGAAGACCACGATAATCAACCCATCCCCAGGCACGGGCAAGTACGAGCAGGCCGGGTTATGGTTCGGCAACAACGAGGACAATTACCTGAAATTGGTGGTCATATCGACGCCCAATGGGGTGCGCATACAAGCGCTGCTGGAGCTGGGTGGTAGCACATCCACCTCTAAGTACAGCAGCTCAATCAGCGTAGCTAACGCTAGGGTCAGCCTCCGGCTGCGGGCCAATCCAGTCGATCAGACGGTGCAGACATACTACCAGATCAACAACAACACGGAAGTGCTGCTAAAGACATTCACGGTGCCTCCTGAGTTCTTCAGCTTCGATGCCGCTGGGATAGACCCCAGGATCGGCACTAGAACCTTCGGAGGTATATTTGCGACACATAGGCAAGGGCCAGCTCCTCTGACCTATACCTTCGACAACTTCTCGGTGACAGCAGATACCTCCTCGCAGCCACCGAGTACCGGCGCATCCTTCAATCGTGTATCGTTCCCGGTGCAGTTCCCGACTTCGATGGTGTGGGGGCCGGACAACAGGCTGTACGTCACCGAGCTTCTGGGGAAGATACACGCGATCACTCTGGACGCGGATAAGCATGTGGTATCCGACCAGGTGATAACTACCCTAGGTACCCGGCTCACGCTGGGCATCACCGTCGACCCAGATTCTACTCCGGATAACGTCATCCTGTGGGTGTCCCACTCCAGCCCCGACCTAAACAACGGGCAGCTCAACTCAAGCACCATAACCAAGCTTTGGGGGCCAGGGTTCACGAACAGGCAGGATGTGATCACAGGTCTACCACGGGCCATAGCCAACCACGCGGTGAACTCCATACACTTCGGTCCCGACGGCAAGCTGTACATAGCGCAGGGTGGCAACACAGGGGCCGGCGCCCCCAACACGGCCAACACCGAGTTCGGCACTCGCGCCGAGCAGCCGCTATCGGCCGCGTTCCTCGTGGCCGACGTGAAGGCCCCAGGGTTCGACGGCACGTGTGCCACACCAGAGAACACCTACGGGCCAGCACCCTGCGACGTGCAGGTCTACTCCAGCGGACTCAGGAACATGTACGACTTCGTGTTCCACTCCAACGGATCGATCTATGGGCCGGACAACGGCCTAGGTGTGGTGGGCACATACCCACCCTCTCCCACACCACCCTGCGAGGGCTTCGGAGATCCTCAAACCAACAACCCAGGGGAGCAGCCGGACAACCTCAACAGGTTGCTGCCGGGCAAGTACTACGGCCACCCCAACCCCTATAGGAACGAGTGCGTCTTCAAAGACGGGTCTTATCAGGGAGTACCCCCCCTACCGAACTACATGCCACCGATCAACAACCTCGGCAAGAGCAAGTCGGCTGATGGCATCATAGAGTACAGGGGCAACGCCTTCGGGGGCACGCTCAAGGGCGAACTGCTCATCACCAACTACTCTGTGGGTGACGACATCACCAGAATCAAACTTAGTCCAGATGGGACATCGGTAGTGAGCAAATCTCAGCTGATCGGGGGGTTCACCGATCCCCTGCCCATCACTCAAGGGCCAGACGGCACCATCTACGTGGGAGAGTTCGGAGCCAACAAGGTCACGGCACTCATCCCCGTCGACACGGGCTCATGGACTACCAAGCAGCCACTGCCCGTCGCCCTGCTAGATGCCGGGGGTACCGCACTCAACGGCAAGCTGTACATGGTGGGGGGCAAGACGGCCTCCGGTGGACACCAGACGAAGCTGTACATCTACGACCCCAACACGGACAGCTGGACTACTGGGCAGGACATGCCAGGCCCCGGCGTGGAGAACCCCGCGGTAGCAGCCTACAACGGCAAGCTGTACGTCTTCGGAGGAGCCACGGCACCCTTCTCCGGAGCCGTGAACAACTCGTACGTCTACGATCCCGCAACCAACACCTGGGCCAGCTTGGCTCCGATGCCCACGGCAAGAGGAGGAGCCGGCGCTCAGCAGATCAACGGCAAGATCTACGTCGTGGGCGGCATGGACTCTAGCGGGGCATCTCTGGCCACGCTGGAGATCTACGATCCAGCCACCAACACCTGGAGCACTGGAGCCCCGATGAGCACGCGCCGCGACAATCCCGGCACGGCTGCCCTAGGGGGCAAGCTCTACGTTTTCGGTGGGCGCACCCGCAACGCCGACGGTAGCTCCCCAGCTCCGATACTATCTTCGGCCGAGGTGTATGATCCTGCCACCAACACTTGGTCAGCCATAGCATCCATGCCAACGGCCCGCAGGACGATGGTCACGGGCACCCTGCGCGGGCGCATCCAGGTCATGGGAGGAGAGATCACCAGCACCGGCGGCGCCTTCCCTCAGAACGAGGAGTATGATCCTGCCACCAACACGTGGCGTACGCTCACGCCAATGCTCACACCCAGGCACGGCGCGGTTGCCGGCACGATCAACGACACCATCTACGTGGCAGGCGGCGGACCACAGGGCGGAGCTTTCTACACTAACGTGAACGAGGCTTTCGCCTTCAATGCAACTAGCACCTCCATAGACACCTCAATCGACTCAGGACCAACCGGCACGGTGGTCACGAGTTCCGCGACGTTCACTTTTTCGAGCAACGCCCAGGACGCCACCTTCGAGTGCAAGCTGGACACCGGAGCCTTCGAGGCCTGCACATCGCCCAAGAGCTACTCAGGTCTGTCCGAAGGCTCCCATACCTTCCAGGTAAGGTCCATAAGTGCGACTCTAGGCACCGACCAAACGCCCGCCAGCCGCACATGGACGGTGGACACCACCAGCCCACAGGTCTCTAGCACCAATCCCGCCGATGGAGCCACCAACGTGCCCGTATCAGCCAATATCCAAGCGGTCTTCTCGGAGGCTATGAACCCCGCCACCATTAACACCAGCTCCTTCTATCTCGTGCAGCAGGGAACCTCCACACATGTGGCAGCAACCATAAGCTACGACCAAGCCAGTCGACGGGCCACGCTCTCGCCAACTTCCAACCTCACAGAAGGCACCACCTATGTAGCTACCATCACCACTGACGTGAAGGACCTTGCCGGCAACGGGCTGGCTGCGGACTACAGCTGGAGCTTCACCGTCACGTCGGATGGTACTCCACCCGACACGACTATCATCTCTGGGCCATCGGGGACCACCAGCCAGACATCAGCCACCTTCCAGTTCTCCTCCTCGGAAGAGAACTCCTCCTTCCT
>JBHORE010000029.1:0-16760 GCA_042408415.1 Thermobaculum sp. | reverse complement strand
CATCGGAAGGTAGAGTTCAGACCAACTCCAAAAGTAAAGGTTGATCTCAAGCCTCAGTTTCAGCAGGAACATATAGCTATAGCCTCGAGTGCGCCTAAGCAGGATGAGGATGACACTTGGGCAGCTGAACTTGTAGCCTCTGTATTGGGAGATTCGACTGGGTCTCGTCTCTTCTGGGAAGTTACACAGAAAGGACTAGTCGATTCAATCGAGACTGAGTATTATGGCTTCGATGATGCTGGACTTTACCTTACGTATTTCAGTACTTCTCCTGATAGGGCTGAGGAAGTCCTTAGGGTAGTTAGGCATGAGATGCAGAAGCTACAGCAAGACGGTGTCGATCAGGATGAGCTGGATCGAGCGAAGGTAAAGGCCGTTGCAGATGTAGTGATTGGCGGGGAGGCTTCTCACCGCAGGATGTTTGAGCTGGCGAGCTTGTACGTGGCCAAAAGCAAGGCTATGTCCGTTGACGAGATCGTTGATAGTATCGAGGGTGTATCCCGGAAAGATATACGTCGAGTACTTGAACGATATCCCTTTACTGAGACCTTTACAGTACAAGCCGCTGGTCCCCTTTCTGATCTGAACGTTTCGTAGCTAGCACACAAAGACAAAAGTGCTCAAAAGGGTGATCGCCTCCCACTTAGGTAATAGGCAGCGATCACCCTTCCTTGATTTTTTGATCTATATCATCTTACAATCGAGAAGCAACAGCTAAAGATCTAAAGGCTGAGAAGAGGATCGGTAGGGCGGTTTAGTTAGGTCACAGAGAGCCGGGTTGCTGAGAGTCCGGTACCTGACTCGTCCGACATGGCCTCGGAGCTGCTATTCGAAAATAGTGCTTTTGACAGCTATGAGTAGGTGCTGACGTCTCGCCCGCGTTATAGGGTTGCAGGCCAGTTAGATGGCCTCAGAGTCCTGCAGTGTAAGCTGCAGGAGAACCAGGGTGGTACCACGAGTGGTCCTCGTCCCTAGGGCGAGGGCCATTTTGATTTTAGTAATATGGACGGAGGTGTTGAGGTGAGCGGTTCTCGGTATTACATTACAACGGCTATACCGTATGTAAACGCCAAACCTCATATCGGATTTGCCCTTGAACTGGTGCAGACCGATGTACTTGCCAGATACCACAGGTTGATAGGGGATGACACGCGCTTTCTTACAGGCACTGACGACAACGCCCTCAAGAATGTACAGGCTGCGGAAGCAGAGGGGATTTCTACTAAGGAATTAGTTGACCGCAATGCGGAGTTGTTTAAGGCGCTAAGAGAACCCCTGGCTGTGTCCTTCGATGACTTCATAAGGACGTCCGGTGAAAAGAGACATATAGATGGTGTGCAGAAGCTGTGGCGTGCGTGTCAGCGATCAGGGGATATATACAAGAGAGTTTATAAAGGACTATATTGTGTTGGTTGTGAGCAGTTCTACTCGGAAGAGGAGCTGGTCAACGGCTTGTGTCCGGAACATCTCACGCGCCCAGAACTAGTTGAGGAAGAGAACTATTTCTTCCGTCTTTCAAAATACACCGATCGCCTTATATCAATAATTGAATCTGGCGAGTTACGTATTCTGCCCGAGACCAGGCGTAATGAGGTGCTTAGCTTTATTAGGCGCGGGCTCGAGGATTTCAGTATATCTAGAGCTAGTAGCAGGGCCAGAGGATGGGGTATACCGGTGCCGGATGATCCAGATCAGGTAATGTACGTCTGGTTCGATGCTCTTGGCAACTATATAACTGCGCTAGATTATGCCTACGACGGGGAACTTTATCGGAGATACTGGCTCGAGAATCCCCATAGAACTCATGTAATAGGCAAGGGCATACTTCGATTCCACGCTGTCTATTGGCCTGCTATGCTGCTCTCGGCAGGTGAACCTTTGCCCACTACGATCTACGTGCATGAATATCTGACTATTAACGGTCAGAAGATTAGTAAATCCCTTGGAAACGTCATAGATCCTATTAGTATCGTTGAAAGATTCGGCACCGATGCTCTGCGCTATTGGTTCGTGAGGGAGGTGTCTCGAACGGAAGACACGGATTTCACTTGGGATCGACTAGTAACGCGTTATAACGCCGATTTGGCTAATGATCTGGGCAACCTCCTTAACAGGACGGTTAGCATGATCAAGCGATATAGAGAGGGTAAGGTGCCATCTCCATCTGAAAGCACTGACCTAGAGCAAGATCTCAGGCAGATAGCTGAGGGCATCCCTGAAAAGGTCTATAAGTATCTGGACGAATTTGATCTAAGGGCAGCTATAACTGCCATATGGGAGCTGGTGACTAGAGCTAATAGGTATGTAGAAGAGAGCGCTCCCTGGATACTTGCTCGGCAGGAGAAGAATGGCGCTGGCGCGGCTTCATCGCGTCTAGATACTGTGCTTTATTCCTTGGCTGAAAGCTTGAGAGTGATAGCTGTACATCTCTCACCGTTTCTACCTTTGACTTCAAGTAAGATCCTTGAGCAGCTAGGTGTCGGCGCAGATTCTCAAGCTAACTGGCCTGATGTAGCTGCCTGGGGAGGACTACAACCTGATACTCCTGTCGGAGAACCTAAGCCCATATTCCCCAGAGTTGAGTTGACTACTTCAGAGATCTCCTAGGCTGCTGGCATAAGAGTTGCGAGCTTGATTAGTGTCAAGGTTGTAGTTTGAAGGAGGTTTCTGAATGGCTGGCAAACTCGAAGGGAAAAAGATTGCATTTCTTGCTACCGATGGTGTCGAGCAGGTAGAGCTGACTGAACCCTGGCAGGCTGTTACTCAGGAGGGTGCAGAGGCTCACCTTATATCTATCAAGTCTGGCGAGATCCAAGGCGTCAATGGCATGGATAAGGCTGATACATTCAAAGTGGATAAGACTGTGGATCAGGTCTCAGCCAGCGAATATGATGCTCTTGTGCTGCCAGGTGGTGTGGCAAACCCTGATAAACTTCGTATGAACCAGGATGCTGTAAGGCTCGTGCGAGAGTTCGTAGAATCTGGGAAACCTGTAGCAGCTATATGCCATGGTCCTTGGACTCTGGTTGAGGCTGATGTAGTCCGTGGAAGGACGCTCACGTCTTATCCCAGCTTGAAGACCGATATAAAGAATGCGGGCGGCAATTGGGTTGACCAAGAAGTGGTTGTTGATCAAGGTATTATTACTAGCCGAAATCCTAATGACCTACCAGCCTTCTGTGCTAAGCTCATAGAAGAGGTGCAGGAAGGCATACACGAGGCTAGAGCTCAATCCGCTAGCGAGTTCACTATTCCTCAGATGTGATTCTCCGGGGCATGGGTTCTTTCCCATGCCCCTTATTTTCCCTGACTGCGACAACTGACCTTTAAGTTTATGCTTTGGATCTAGATCTATGCCCTTGCTACATGTTTATAATGTTTGCGACACTGCAAGCCTAGTTTATAAGGTAGGGTAGGGGTGGACAAGATAAGTACGGGTGTTCCTGGCTTTGACCTGCTCCTTGGTGGTGGTATACCTAAAGGTTCATTTGTGCTGGTTGGAGGTCCTCCGGGCGTTGGCAAGACCATATTGGTGACTCAGATGGCTTTTCACCATGCGTTTCAAGGCAAGAAAGTGGTTATGCTTACCGCGCTTACCGAGACCAATGCCAAGCTAATAGCTCATCTCAGCACGCTATCTTTTTTTGATGACACCCTGCTCGGTAATGCCCTTCAGATCCTGAACATACAGAAGCTGCTGCAAGAAGAAGGATTAGATAAGACTCTTGCCGAGATAAGGAGCACAGTGATCGAACAGGGAGTAGAACTTCTAGTAATAGACTCCTTTAGAAGCCTTTTTACCCTAACTGGGGACGCAGCTGCTGTACAAAACTTTATTTTCAATCTGAGTTCGGCGCTATTCATGCTTGGATGCACCATTCTGATGGTTGAAGATCAGTACAGGATGGATAGTTTTACTCATCCGGAACAGGCAATAAGCGACACCATCATTCATCTTAGCTTGTCAAGCCTTAACAGCAGTGCGACTAGGAAGATAGAGATACTCAAGATGAGGGGAGGTGATCCCATCCCTGGCAAGCATTACTTTGAGATCACACCCTCTGGTATTGCAATATATCCAAGGATAGAAACCTTAGCTAGCAAAGTTTGGCCTTGCGATACGAATAAAAGGGTGAGCTGGGGTATAGCTGGATTAGATGAGATAACAGGAGGTGTCCCCATCTGCTCATCTAATCTAGTGCTGGGCCCTCTTGGAGTTGGGAAGAGCTTGTTGTCTTTGCAGTTTTTAGCAGCAGGTATAAAGGAGGGCCAGAGGGTCTTATTCGCAACTTTCTATGATACTCTCGAGGATTTATCTAGACGTCTATCTAGTATAGGAGTAGATCTAGAAGATGCTTTGAGTAGAGGAAACGTTACCACCATTCAATTTCCGTTCTCTGATATAAGTGCAGACAAGCTAGTACATCAGATCATTTCTCAGTTACCGGAGTCGTCCCCATCTCGACTCGTGATCGATGGCTTTGAGGTTGTAAAAGAAGAGCTGGATAGAGATGGGCGATTTATGCCTTTCGTTGGTGCCTTGGCCCAGATAATGCGTTCACGCAATGTGACTACTCTTATCACATGCGGTGATAAGAGCATGTCGTTGTGGGCTGCCTCTCCTGAGTGGGCACCGGTGGATAACATCCTGACCATGGATAGGATAAATTTGAGTGGAGAGTTGAAGAGAGTATTGACCATAGTGAGAATGCGTGGCATTGAGCATGATAACACGGTATACGAGTTTGCAATCACACCAGCTGGTATAGAGATAAAAGATAAGGTTGAGGGGCTTGGGCGCTAGTGTACTCCAACTTCTCTGAGTAGAGCAATAATGCTTATGAAAAAAGTACTTATAGTTGATGATGAAGCTGAGATAGTTGAGCTAATTGTGATGGTCCTTGATGATGGCCGAGTTCAATTGCTCACAGCCTATGATGGTGAGCAGGCGATGCGTATCATCAAGGAGCAGAGGCCCGATGTTGTGCTTACAGATGTGATGATGCCTAGATTGGATGGCAGAGAGCTCTGTAAGATGGTCAAGTCAGATCCTTCAATTTCCGATACCAAAGTCATTCTTATGAGTGCTATACATCGGCTGGACAAGGGCGATTGTCCAGCCGATGGCCTTATCCATAAGCCTTTTGACATAGTTGCCATAGTGGAAGCCGTTCACAAATTTCTAAACCAATAAACTGGATGGTTCTAGGCAGGCTCTGGTTGTTTCTCTCCAAGCCCTACGATCTCTCGTATCTGCTGCTCATCTAGGGATTCTTCCCTAAGTAGAGCCTCTGCTAAGTTATCCAGCCTTTGTCTCTCCCTATTCAAGAGAGACAAAGCTTCTGAGTAACACTCGTCGATTATTCTTCTTGTCTCCCTGTCGATTACGGTCGCTAGTGATTCGCTATATTCTCGTGTGGCGACCGGGTTAGGTCCTAGGAAATCATCCTGACCATCTGGCGACAGATAAACCAGCCCTACCTCCTTACTCATACCCCATCTTGTGACCATCTGCCTGGCTATCTCGGTCACCTGCTTGAGGTCGTTCTCCGCACCTGTGGTTACGGTACCGAATACTAACTCTTCTGCGGCTCTACCTCCCAATGCCGCAGTTATCCTGCTGCGTAGATATCTCTCGGTATAGTTATATCTATCGTCCTCGGGAGTTTGGTATGTAACACCTAGGGCTTGCCCTCTGGGGATAATAGTTACCTTATGTACGGGATCAGCCTCAGGTAGTAACAACCCTAGCAAGGCGTGTCCAGATTCATGGTAGGCCACGCGCCTGCGATCTTCCTCACTGATAAGGAGCTTACGCTCAGCACCAAGAGTTATCTTCTCCAGTGCGTCGAAGAAATCTTCTCTGTCGACGTAGTTCTTCCCCCGTCTTGCCGCCAACAACGCTGCCTCATTGACGAGGTTCCTCAGATCAGCACCTACCAGTCCAGGAGTGGCTGCTGCTATTTCCGAAAGGTCTAGATTTGGATCAAGAGGTACGTTTCTAGTATGTACTTGTAGTATCTTGAGCCTGCCTACCTTATCTGGACGTTGCACCACCACCCGGCGGTCAAATCTCCCAGGGCGCAGTAATGCTGGATCAAGGACATCTGGGCGGTTAGTAGCTGCGAGGACGATCACTCCTTGCCTTGAGTCAAAACCGTCCATCTCCTCCAAAAGTTGGTTGAGGGTCTGCTCTCTCTCGTCATGTCCTCCAACGTTGATGCTGCTGCCTCTTCTTCTTCCTATGGCATCTAGCTCGTCCACAAAGATGATGCAGGGAGCTTCCTTCTTAGCTTGCTGGAAGAGCTCGCGTACCCTTGCAGCTCCCACACCTACTATCATCTCCACGAACTCGGAGCCAGACATGCTGAAGAAAGGCACACCTGCCTCTCCAGCTACTGCTCGGGCCAAGAGAGTTTTGCCAGTACCTGGAGGACCTATCAGTAGAACACCTTTCGGTATGGTGCCACCTAATCTTTGGTACTTCTGTGGGTTCTTGAGGAAGTCCACGATCTCTGCAAGTTCCTGCTTAGCCTCTTCGATGCCAGCTACGTCATCAAAAGTAACTCTTGTAGATTCTGTGGCGTTGTATCTCTTAGCTCTGCTCTTTCCGAGACCAAAAAGCCCCTGTTGAGAAGACTGTGCTTTGGAGATAAGCCAGAGGAACAGTAAGAAGAAGAGTATCGTAGGCCCAAAACTAATCAAAATGCTTAACAGCAGGGAACGTGTGCTGCTTTCTGGCTGTACATTTACTATAACGCCTTTCTGGTCAAGCTGGCTCATCAGCTGATCATCGCCGAAGGCTGGTATATGGGTTACAAATCTCTTGACTGGTTGATCAACCCCTGGTACCTTGACAGCCTGTTTGAACTCACCAGTTATCTTATCCGCTTGGGTAGTGACCTCTACGACGTTGTTGTTCTCAAGTTGTTGCTTAAAGCTAGTATAGGGTATGGATGCTGCCCCCTTGCCTTCAGGGAACAAAATAGGAGCTACCAGCCAGTTGAGTAGCAATGCCACAATTAGAACTATCCATGCCCAACTGGGTATAGGCCCCCATCTATTTCTGTTGTTCTCGTCGTTGTTGTCGAACCTTCTAGATTCAGGTCCGGGTGGTCTGGGTCTATCGGTCTGATTATTGGTCAAAGCTGTAACACCTACCAGCGAATATTCTCAACAAGATTGTACCCGAATCCTATACAAACCGTAATTTGACTAAAGCAGGAATAGGGGTAGAATCTAATTTGACATATTATTTGCAGGTGTCTGCTATGCACGTCAACACCTATTATGATCTTCTTACAGCTTTTCGCCTAGATGGCTGTCCAGTATGTCGTCTTGTCCGTTTAGCAGTAGATTCGTACTTAGATAGCCTGGATTATGAATTCATAAATGATGCCAAGGTTAGAAAGGATTTAGTTGTCTCGTTTGGGTTCTGCAAGGACCATGCTGAGCAATGGTTTGAAAGACCGAGGCTTCTAGCAACATGCATTCTCTACCGGGATATAGTCGCCTACCTAGGCTATCATCTTCACCTCAAAAGAAGAGAGTTGTTTGAGAGGAGATCTTCAAAAGGATGGAGTCATAGATTGAGAAACAGCTTGGAGAACATAAGGAAGGTCATCAAAAGCAAGCCGGTATGTCCGGTTTGTGTCTTTCAACAAGAGGAGGAACATAAATACCTGAGCGCTCTTCTTCAAGGGTTCGAAGATGAGTCGTTTGAAGAAGCGTATATGAAGTCTCATGGCTTGTGCCTTCCCCATCTATTTTGGGGGCTTGATATAGCTGCTGAAGACTCAAGCGTATCTATCATTCTTATAGATAAAGCGCTTATGGAGCAGAGAAAGCATATGGATTTAGTAGTGCGATGCTTGCAATCCCAAAGCTACAACTCTGTTGCTACTTATACACCCAAATCCTCGGAGATCTACTCTGTAGTTCAGCACCTATGTGGTGATCCGAGGTTAGATAGAAAGCCCCAGATACATTGTGAAAAGAATACATTGGTCTGAAAGTAGAACTTGACGTCTGGCCAATTAGTTCGCTAGAATATGCCCGTCATACGCATGGCGCATTCGTCTAGTGGCCTAGGACACCACCCTCTCAAGGTGGAGATCGCGGGTTCGAATCCCGCATGCGCTACCAGAGATCTGCGGGGCGATTGTGTTGCCCCGCTTTATAATTCAAGCCCCCATAGTCTAGTGGCCTAGGACGTCACCCTTTCAAGGTGAAGATCGCGGGTTCGAATCCCGCTGGGGGCACTTCATTTCCCTCTCTTATAGCAGCTCCAATGAAGCTATAGTTTCTATGTGGAAGGTCTGTGGGAACATGTCCACGGGTTGTACTTTCTTAAGTCTATATGCTCCAGTTGAGCATAGGACTTTTAGATCTCTTGCCAGAGTTGCTGGGTCGCAGCTAACATAGACGATCTTCTCAGGAGCAAGCTCTAATATGATTTCCAGCGCTTCAGGTTCGCAACCAGTTCTAGGTGGGTCCAGCAATAATCTGTCGATGTTATTTGGTAATCTACCCAGTTCCTTCTCAGCTCTTCCCTCTATTAGCTTTGCTTTAAGCCCTTGCATGTTGTATCTAAAGTCGGCAGTAGCTGAAGGGGATTCTTCTATTCCTATCGTAAGTTCGGCTCTCTCTGCTATAAAACGAGTGAAAGTTCCTACTCCGCAATAGGCATCAACGACCGTTTTGCCTTCCAAGGGTTCAAGTTCATCTAGCGCTATTCTTATGAGGTTTTCAGCCTGCAGCGTATTTACTTGAAAGAAGGATGTTGCGGATACTCTGAACTCTCTTCCTAGTAAGACCTGAGTATGAAACTGCTGCCCAGTTTCTAGGTCTGTGGATAGCTTGGGCCATATTACTAAGTCATCTTTTTGTCTGCTGTATCTTATCCTTACATTTTCTCCAGGTAGGCCATGCCCCTGTATGTGATGGAGCACGTCGTTAATCTTTTCATCCATTATTGGGCATGTATCTACTTTTATAAAACTGTTGCTTCGCCAGTCAGTAAACCCTAGGTCCCCTTGCTGGCCACAGAGGAACCTCGCGCTATTGCGGTAATAATACTCTCTTGGAGAAGGAATGGTAGGAAGCACTTTTACATCTCTGAAGCCTCCAATTCTGGACAGCAAGGATTCCACTATGTGGCGTTTGATCTCAAGCTGCCTTTCATACCTTATATGTTGGTAATGGCATCCACCGCATACTCCGAAGTATGGACACTTGGGTATTACCCTGTCCTGCGATGAGGTGATTATGTCTATTATCTCGGCTTCTGCATACCTCTTATGCTTGTGATATATGCGTGCTAATACTTTTTCCCCAGGTATGCCAAATGGCACGAAGACAACCATGCCTTCGTGCCTACCTAAGGCTCTACCACCGTGAGCCATGTCATGAAGCTCCAACTCGACTGTCTGCTCTGTACTAGTTGCTAGAGAGTCGTTGCTCCACCTCATTTTTCCAACGCCATTCCTAGTCATGCCCATGGTCTGTAAAGTATCAGAACTACAGCAATACCCCATAATACTATTGATATGAGCAGTGGCTTATCTTGTAGAAGAAGAGTCTCAGGATTGCCTCCCTCATTTTGTTGATAGATGAGATATAGGTATCTAAAGATAGCGTAGATAACGAAGGGGATTGTGAGCATCATAGACCTATCGTTAGGTAGGCTAGCGGCGGAAAAAGTGTACAGAGAGTAGGCTATGATGGTGGAGCTGGTGACCACAGCCATGAGCTGATCCAGAAAAACCCTTGAGTACTCGTTGAGTATCTGTCTGTGTACTGAGGCTTTCTCTTCAAGCAGTAGTAGCTCGTGCCGTCTCTTAGCTAGTGCCAGGAAAAGCGAGAGCAGCAAGGTGCATAGTATCAGCCATGAGGACAATGTGACATCTATTACAAGGGTCCCTGCAATTGCCCTCAACACAAATCCTGATGCTACCGAAAACACGTCGAGAAGTACTACGTTCTTCAGATAGAAACTATATAGAACCACGATCAAGAAGTAGACCACAGTCACTAGGGCAAAAGACCAGGAAAGAAGGAATGAAGCTATCAAGCTGCAGATCAACAGCAAAGATGCTATTGATATAGCTGTGGGTTCACTGATCAAGCCCGATGCTATAGGCCGTAACCTCTTGACGGGATGTAAACGATCTCTCTCCACGTCCGCAAGATCGTTGATTATATAGGCTGCAGATGATACTGCACAGAAAATTACGAATGCAGCAGACGACCTTAGCAAAGCAGGTAGGCTAAGCATGTTGTGGCTGAAGACTAATCCTGCAAACACTAGCAGGTTCTTGGTCCACTGCTTAGGGCGGAGTTCTACTATAATTGTGTAGAGGTATTTGAACAACGTGCTGTTTACGTATCTGTTTGTTGTTTGAATTTTGGACTGTTTCATGACAAAGTTATTATGCCATTGATACGGTGAGAGCTCTAATATTATCCTTACTTGGAGTGGTTATGATAGCAGATCTGCTTTACTGGATAGGGACACTATTGATCATAGGCTTTGTTTTTTTGTGTGTTCCGATACTGTTCATGCTTATAGTGACTGCCCACTATTATCTTGCGGAAGGTGAGCTGAGAAGATCTCTTCGAAAAGCCGGTGAGATGAGAAGGCTATAGAGGTCTTTATTTTTCCAGATATCCCGATAATAGTGGGAACTCCCTTGAGAAGCTTTCTCTCATCTTGTCTATGCTTATAAGAGGCTTCTTTAGGCTATCTACTGGCACTATGGCATTGAAGTAGGTTATCTTGCTGTTGATCTCGCGCCATCTAGTCTCTAGTCGCTGAAGAATGATGTTCCTTGACCTATCTATTTCTCTTATAGTCTCTGCAAACTTGACTACCTTAACGTTCTGAGCACTTTTGATCTGCCGTTGGCGGTTGAACCTGTAGTTTTCCCACACTCTTTCCACTTGGGAGATTTCTTCGTCTATCTGTTTCATAAGCTCGATCCACTCTGGACAAAAGCCAGCGTTCTTGAGCATCTTATAGGCAAGGCGCATCTCAGGATCTTCGAAAGGATTCTCTTGTAGATCAATTGGTGCGCCCTCACCCTTAATGTTTTTGAACTTACCCTCTAACTGAGCTTCCCTTATACGCCTTTCAACCAGATCGCCGAAGTTCATTTTATTAGTCCTCTCTTTTTCCCGTGCAGATATAACGATGGAGGTATCTGCAAATACGGATTAGGATCTAGTCCGGCTGCTATAGGTCCCGCTATCTCATCATGCAGGGTCTGTAATGCGAGCCTCTGACCAATCCATACGAACCTTCTTACTGCAACCTCTGGTGGTACCCACTCCCAGTTTACATGCATAGGCGTAAGTTCAATCTGAGCGCTTTCTGATACGTGTACCCCAAAGCAGGGTACCAAGTAAATTGTATCCTCCTCAGGAGAATAAAACGTGTTGACAAAATCGATATTCCAGACGGATGTGGGAGTAAGCCCTGTCTGCTCTTGAAGCTCTCTCGTTGCGGCCTGGATAGCAGATTCTTTCTTCTTTATACGGCCATGTACGGCTTGCCAGGTGTTACCAAGTTCAAGCCCTGGAGTCCTTAGCAAGGTCAGGTAGTAAGCTCTATTTTCTGATATACAAAATGGATATACATCTACAACATCGCTAGCAACTATCTCGGGCATCTATATCACCACCAAGAAGCTAGTTAATCAATCTTCAGGGTATCAAAGGCGTTGCTATCCAGCAAGCCGACAATCAACGGACAAAAGAGAGTATTTCTTCCACTATAGTGTAGGGCGACTTGTTATCTGTCACCACGCATAAGTGTGCCTGAGAGTAATACCTTTCTCTATTCCGGAGCATATTCTCCAGTCTACGCGTCATGTCGTCACCTGCAAGCAGTGGTCTTATCTCTTTAGTATGTTTCAGCCTATTAGCTATAGTTTCTATGCTTGCCTGTAGCCATATAACCGTGGATAAATCCCATATCAGCTTGCGGTTCTCTTCCAATAGGATAGCTCCACCTCCAAGCGAAACAACGGCCCTTTTACCCTTTAGGGCTCTATTTATTTGATCACTTTCCAATTGCCGAAACTTCCCTTCTCCAAACTTAGAGAAGATCTCCTCTATCAGCATGCCTGCGTGCTTTTCAATTTCCCGGTCGATATCTATATAAGGCAGCCCCATCTTGGAGGCCAAAAGGCATCCTACAGTACTTTTGCCACTACCGCTTAATCCTATGAGCACGATATGTTTTGAATTCACTTTTTGCATATATGGCGAGTATCTAATCCTAATTAGTATAATTATAAGCAAGGGGGCGTAGTCCAATTGGCAGAGACACACCACTTAAAATGGTGTCAGTGTGGGTTCGAATCCCACCGCCCCCACTTTCTCTGTCAGTCCCCGGCAATATCCTGTGCTAGTGCAATCGCTCCAAGTACGCCTGCCCTGGGCCCTAGTTTAGGTGGGACTATATACTGATCGATTTGCTGTAGAACGTCATCTACTTGTATATACCCATTAAGTAAATGCTGAACCCTCTGGCGAATGAGAGGGAATAGATGCGATTGTTGCATTACTCCGCCTCCCATAATGATGCGCTGGGGGGACAGTGTGTAGATATAGTTTACTAAGCCAAAAGCCAGGTACTTAGCCTCCAGCTGCCATGCTGGATGATCTGCAGGAAGGTTCTCGCCTCTTATCCCCCATCTGGACTCGATAGCTGGTCCTGAAGCTAATCCCTCAAGGCAATCCTTATGGAACTTGCACCAGCCCTCAAAAGGGTCTTCCTCTTTGTCGTGGGGAATAGCAAGGTGCCCCATCTCAGGATGAAGCATTCCATGAATAAGCTTGCCGTTGACTAGCCCTCCTCCACCTATGCCCGTGCCTACGGTCAGATAGATAAAGGTGTCAAGTCCCACTGCGGCTCCCCATCTGTGCTCTCCCAGCGCTGCAACATTAGTATCGGTATCAAATCCTACTGGAACCCTAAGGGATTCTCTGATGTATCCTGCAAAGTCGGTGTTGGCCCATCCCGGCTTAGGTGTAGATGTAATGTACCCATAAGTTGGAGACAAGGGATTAGGATCTACTGGTCCGAAGGATGCAATTCCTATAGCTACTAGCGTCAAACCTTTAGTAGCCTGCCTGAAGAAGCTTACCGCTTTTTCCAGAGTTTCTTCTGGATAGGTGGTCGGAAAAGTAATAGATAACCTGATATCATCCGGTCCAGTACCCACAGCGCATACAAACTTGGTACCGCCTGCTTCTATTCCCCCATAGACTTGGTTGTTCGAGCTCAATACCTTCTTTCCCTCCTACAGAGCTGTTTCATAGACTTTCATTGCTGCTGCTACCGAACACCCCTCTGGTACGGATCTTCCGTGCTTGCGCAAGATTGATTCTAGGGCTGCAAGCAACTGGATGATAAACTCTCTTCTTGATCCGTAGCCCATTAAACCAATCCTCAGCAGTTTGCCTTGGAACGGTCCTATACCACCTCCTACTTCTATCGAATAGTCGTTGAGCAGTTCCTGTCTTATGGTTCTCTCTGTGATGTCTTCTGTAGTCTTTATAGTAATCAGCGTATTGAGCCTATGATCTTTCTCAGCTAGAGGAGCTAAGCTTAGACCCTCTAATCCAGCCAGGAATGCTCGCTGATTTATCTCGTGTCTTTTCCACCTGTTTTCTAGTCCCTCTTGCTGTATTTTGTTGAGAGCTGTGTGCAGGGCATAGACGAGCGGTGCGGATATAGTGTGATGATATTGCTGGCTATCCCAGTAATTACGCAACAGGTTCAAATCTAGATAAAAACTCGAGACAGGAGTTGTGCGCTTGTTGATCTTATCTAATGCTAGCTCACCAAAGGTAATTGGTGAGAGCCCAGGAGGAGCTCCAATGCACTTCTGTCCTGCACTGTAACATACATCTATTCCCCACTCATCTACCTTCACGGGCTGCCCACCTAGCGATGTCACAGTATCCACTACTAACAAGGCCCCAACTTCATGGGCCGCAGAGGAGATGTGTTCTATTTCTGGCTGGGCTACCCCGGTAGATGTCTCTGCGTGTACAAGACAGACCACTTGGGGGATTACCTCTTTTATGCGAGCAATCATCATATCCGGGTCAATAGCTTTCCCCCACTCTGCTTCAACTCTGATTACCTGGCCTCCTAACTTGGTAGCTATTTGAGCCAGGCGATCTCCAAAATAACCCATTATCCCTACGAGCACCTTATCGCCGGGCTCAATCACATTAGCTAAGGCTGTTTCCATTGCAGATGTGCCCGTACCAGAAACAGCTAGAGTAGCCTCGTTCCTGGTCACGAATGTGTACTGCAGAAGCCGTTTGATGTCCTGCATTATCTCCACCATTGCTGGATCGAGATGTCCTAGGGAGGGAAGAGATAATGCCCTCGCAACCTCGGGATCAAGCTCACTAGGTCCTGGCCCAAGAAGTAATCGCTTGGGTACCGTGATCGTCTTGGGATGAATCCCAACTGTCATGATTTCTACCTCCAAGAAGTCTGCAAGCTTATGGTATTCCCTTGCCCAGTATCGAAGCCTCCAGGTATTCAATCGGGTGCGCTATGTGGAAAGCCTGATTGTGTAGCTGTGCGATTGAGCTTATTTGTAATGTGCATCCGGGATTAGCACTTGCTACATACTTTGCTCCGGTGGAGCTTATGTTCTTTAGTTTGCGCTCGCCTAATTCTCGAGCAGCCTCGGGATTGAGAAGATTATATATACCGGCACTTCCGCAGCATATTTCTGCCTCGGGGGGCTCTACAAGTTCGAGCTCAGGTATGCCGGTGAGCAGCTCTCTAGGTTCATTCCTTATACCTTGCGCATGTCTAAGATGACAAGCGTCGTGGTAGGCTACCCTAATTCTTAGTGGGTGACGCTTAGCCACTGGACCTAATTTGACTAAGAGTTCCGATACATCGACAATCTTGTCTGCGAACTCTTTAGCCCGGCCCCTATAGATAGCATCGTTCTGGAGCAGTAGTGCATATTCCTTGAGCGTTGATCCGCATCCAGCAGCGTTGATCACTATATAGTCAAGATCCAGGCCATCGAAGGCATTGATGAGAGATCTGGCAAAATCTCTTGCAGCGTCCTTATTTCCTGAATGTAGTGCAAGAGCTCCACAGCATCCCTGAGACCTAGGTATATATACCTCGCATCCCTCCGCCGATAACACGTTGATAGTAGCTCTATTTACATGACTGAAGAATACTCGCTGTACGCATCCCGTAATAAGCCCTACTTTAGCTCTTCGTTTGCCTTTAGCAGGTATCTTCTCTGGGTATTTATATGAAAAGAAGGATGGGTCAACCTCTGGGGCAAGCTCGAGAAGATTCCGCAACCTGGATGGGATTAGCTTGCCAAGAAGGCGCGACTCCAACATTTTAGACAAAGGACTGTGTCTATAAAAGAGCAAAAGAGGCAGAATAGCTCTGAGCCTGTTGGGATGCGGGAAGATTTCAAATATTAGCTTTCTGAAAGCTCTGTCGGCAAGGGGTCTAGGGTAACGCTTCTCTACTTGATACCTTGTATCCTCTATAAGCCTGTCGTACTTGACACCGCTTGGGCAAGCTGTAACGCATGCCATACACCCTAGGCAGAGATCCCAATGGAGGACCATACTATCTGTAAGCGGATCACCGTTCAGAGCGGCTTTCATAAGATAGATCCTGCCTCGAGGGGAGTCCATCTCCTCTCCCCAGAGTAAATATGTTGGGCAGGTAGGCAAGCAGAAACCACAGTGTATGCAGTCGTCTATCAGTTCTTTAGATGGTGACTCGTGGGAGTCGAATGCCGGCTTAATTATTGTGTTCCCGAAGTCACCTTTGGATCTATTGGTAATTCTGATCATTTATATTCCTCCCACGAACCTGCCTGGGCTGAGTATCTTTCCAGGATCGAACTGATCCTTGATCCTCCTCATAAGGGGTAGGGCATCTCCAGCATATCCCCATACGTCTATCCTCTGCTTGAGGGGTAAGCTTGCCTCCAGGACCACAGCAGAGTCTTCGGATGTCAAAGCTTCCCTTATCGATTGAATCAATGATACCTGCGTATCGACAGGTAGGTTTTTGCCTCCCTTTAGGGCCAGATAAGTTATGCCTGATCCCGCATGACTCCTAAGCTCAAAACCACAACCGTGTTGTTGAGATGTCGATCTGGCTAGCATTGCTATGGGTTTGAGTCTGGAGATGGTAGAGGACAACTTTATGCCCAGATCATCTGCTTCCCATGGATACTGTCTGAGATTGTCATAGACTGCTGGGTCTTCATCGAGATCAAAAACCTGACAAGTCCCATGGTTACTCAGTATCTGTCGTAGGGCTTCAGCTGCTGAGCGTGCTATATTATCTGAAGAACCCTCTACCATACACCATAAATAGACTTCGCCTGTACCGCTATAATGAACTTCAAGAGCTGATGTCACCAGATATGAGTTGAGAACTTGCTGTATACATTGTTCTGCTTGATCAAGTTCTTTGAGGTTCACTTTCAATATAAAGGACTTGGTAGGTAAGGGATGCAATCTAAATACTGCCTCTACGATTACTCCTAGTGTTCCTAATGAGCCTGTGAACAACTTACAAAGATCGTAGCCAGCCACGTTCTTGACAACTTTGCCTCCGCCATGCACAAGATCGCCATTAGTTAGAGCTACGGTTATTCCTATGAGCAGATCCCTGGTAGTACCGTATCTGAGCCTTCTAGGACCAGAGGCGTTTGCAGCTATTATCCCCCCTA